>QHXS01000211.1 GCA_003223975.1 Acidobacteriota bacterium | reverse complement strand
AATACGGTTCCAATTACCCGCAATAAACCGGCAGTGAACTAGTTCTTAACGTAATAGCCGTCGCGCGCACGAACATGCAGGTCGGCCCGTTTCGGCATCGAGATCCGAAGTTTCACGAATTTGTTCTTCGGATATTCGGAGTCGGAATAATACTGGATCAGGTATTGCGCCCGAAGCTCGTTGGCAAGTTGCTTGAAGATCTGCTCCAGGATCTCCGTATTTTTTCGCATGTTGTTCTGGTTCTGGTAAGTGTCCTTGGTATCGACAGGAGCAAATTTCGGTAGAAACGCGGTGCCGCCTGTTTCCTTCGAAAAGATCTGCATATTCTCTTGCCCGAACACGCTGATCTGGTTTAGCTGATAAGAGCTGCCGGCAGGATTGATCGAATAATGAACAATGTCCGCATCCTGCAGCGCGCGTAACACTTTTGCCCGCTCGGTATTCTTCGCCGTGTTCTGTGCCTGGACGATCACTTTACCAAGTTTCTTATAATCCGGATCGGGGCCTTTATCGACGAGGTTTCGCTCGTATTGCCGCTGCGCATTTTGAACGCCGAGGCTGAAATTATCTTCGCCGTCTGAAATGACCAGGATCACACGGCGGCGTCCGTCAGGCGACATGGTGCGAAGATATTTTGCCGCGTCTCCCACAGTATCAAAAAATGCCGTAGCACCTTTGGTCGCCGAAATGTTAAGAACGCTTGCGGTGGCTTTTTCGGCCGTATCGCGGCCCTGCACCAATATCGGTTTTTGACCGATCGTATAAATGACGGCACGATCGTCCGGCCGCATCACTTCCTTCAAAAACTTCGCCGCGGTTTCCTGTTCAAATCGAAACATCGCATCGGTGCTTGCCGATACGTCGAATAAGAGAGCGATCTCAAGCGGCACGCTCAGCGCGTCGCCGGCATTCTCTATCGTTTGCTTCCTGCCTTCTTCTTCGATCGCAAAATCCTTTGCCGTCAGGCCAAGAACCGGATCGCCATTTGCGTTCGTCACCGAAACCGGGACGACGACCAGGCGCGAATCCACCTTGATCACAGTTTCGTCTTCCTGGATCTTCGGCGTCGGCGTTGGTTTTGCTGATTGAGCGATCGCCGCGACCGACATGAGAGCAACAACGAGAAGTAGTTTTGAGATCGATGAAAGGCGTTGGTAGGTCATAACTCTATGATAGCGGGAATCGGGAAGTAGTTGCAGGAAAAGCGAAAACGGCCGTTTGTGGACCGCTTTCGCTTTTCAATAAAAAGGCCAGATTCGACTATTCGTCGGTATCGTCTTTAACCTGGCGAACCTCAACATTCTGATTGAGTCCGCGGCTTACGAGCAACTTCACTTCAACACGGCGATTTGCCTCCCGGCCTTCACGCGTCGTGTTGTCGGCAACTGCCTGCAATTCACCGAATCCGAATGACTGTCCTATTCGGCGAAGCGGGATGTTGTGCGTCTCGATCAAGTAATCGATAACAGCTTGTGCTCGTCGCTGACTGAGAGCTTTGTTATGTGCCGTACTGCCTTCGGCAGAGGCAAAACCCGTGATCTCGATGAAATAACCTTTCAGCGTTGTTGATTGTTGGGCGATAGCGTCAAGCTTTTGCTTCATATCCGGCAAAAGAACAGCGCTGTTTACTTTGAAATTAACGGTCTCGGTCGACTGCACGACATAGTCGTCCATGTCGGTAATGCGTTTGTTCGTTGCGTTCACACCCTCAACCGCTGCGTCCGCGGTGTCCTGTGCAGCTTTCGCACCGCCGCGGGCTGCATTTGAAATCGCCATCAGCTCGTCGATCTGTCCGGAAACGCGTTGTGCATTTTCTTCAGCAGCTGTAAGCCGGGCTTCAGCCGGTGCCACGCGGGTCTCTATTGACTGTGCGACTTCGAGGTTTCGTTTCTCAAAGCGAACTTTCGTCGCTGCGAGGCTTCCGCTGCTGTCGCCATTGCCTTCCACTTCCAGGTTCAGGCCGCGGATCAAAGAGGCCGAAGCGTATTTGTCGCCGCCCCAGAAAGCATTGTTCTTGATACTCGTCGAAGGAATGAGGACAACATGTGTGTCAACACCCGATGTATCACGGACAATAAAATTGCTGTCGTAACGCCGCGAAGCTTCATCCTCTGACCGGCCGGAACGTTTCGGAGCTGTGCATCCTGAGCGATCGCGCTTGATATTCCGATCACCAGTGCGATCAAAATTGCGGAAATTCTCTTCACCATATTTTTAGTCTCCTAATAATAAAAGTATTCAAATCGCTTTGACCGGGGCTCTCAAATGCTGAAATCGAATTGTTCGGTATTCGCCCAGGTGCGAACTGATCATTAGTTATCAATTGTCGTGCCACAGCGGCCGCTATCTGACATTCTGGCAAAACGCTCGAAATTGTTGGATTTTATAATTATTTGCCGGCCGCCGATGAAAATAATGCCCGTCCGTTTTAGGTACGGAAACAGACATTTCAGCCGATTATGTATGATTTCGGTACGGTAAGCAAGGGGGTTCTTACGTATGTTCAAACCTCGAACTCGTTTCGTTCAAGATATTCCTTTAAGAAAGAAAGGAACTTCTCGCCGTCTGAGCCATCGACGATGCGGTGATCGTAGGTCAGCGCGAAATATGCCATTTGCCTGATCACGATGGCATCGTCACCATCGACCGAAGTAACGACCTTGGGCCGCTTTTCGATCGTGCCGACACAAAGGATAGCGACCTGCGGTTGATTGATTATCGGAGTTCCATATAGGCCGCCGAAAACTCCGGGATTGGTTATCGTAAAGGTGCCGCCGGTGACCTCGTCTGGGTTCAGTTTCTTCGTGCGGGCCCGGTCTGCAAGATCGTTCGCTTTGACGGCAAGCTGCGAAAGAGAAAGCGTATCGGCATTTCTGATCACCGGAACGATCAAACCCCAATCGAGAGCGACCGCCATTCCGAGATTGATATCGGCCTTGTAAATGATCTGATCACCATCGACCTGCGAATTAACGATGCGAAATTGCTTGATCGCATTTGTTACCGCCTGGAAAATGAACGGCATGAACGTGAGCTTTGTGCCGAACCGCTGCTGAAACGCTTCTTTGTGACGATCGCGAAAACGCGCGACCTTCGTCATGTCGATCTCGTAAACGCTCGTAACGTGCGCCGAAGTTTGCTTCGATAATGTCATGTGCTCGGCGATCTTTTTTCGCATCACGGACATTTTTTCGATGCGGTCGCCCGCCATCGGCTCGGCCTGCGGCGCCTGGTAAGCAGGCTTCGCTGTCGGCGCCGTTTGCGGCTTCGCGGCAGGCACCGCTGTACCGGTCTTTAACAAGTCTTGAGGCCGTAAGGCGGCACCGGTTTCGATGAATGACAGAATGTCTTGCTTCGTCACGCGGCCGCTCAGTCCCGAACCAGGAATTCGGGTAATGTCGACACCGTGTTCCTTTGCTATATTCCGAACCAGCGGGCTCGATTTCGTCCGCCGAAGCTCGTCAAGCGTTTTGCTGCCGTTCGAGCCCCCGTTTGTTGGCATTGAGATCGCGGGGGCCTGGACCCGCTCAGTTTCGAGTTTCGGCGTCTTAACTTCCGCCCTTTCGGCTTCGATGATGGCGGGACTTTGGACTTTAGACTTTGGACTTTGGACTGCTGAGGCACTTTCTAGGCCAACCAACGCAAGGACAGAACCGACCTCGACCGTTTCGCCTTCCTGAACACTGATCGAAAGAAGTTTGCCCGCCGCGGGCGACGGAACTTCCGCGTCCACCTTGTCGGTCGAGATCTCTAAAAGAGCTTCGTCCTTTTCGATAGTGTCACCGACGGCCTTCAGCCATTTCGAGACTGTACCTTCGGTTATAGATTCGCCCATCTGAGGCATCACGACCTCGGTAGCGTCGCTCGAGGCAATCGGCGTCGTGGCCGGAACATCGACCGGCGCGGGAACCGCAACAACAGGCTCCGGCACTTGCTCAACGGCAGGTTGTGTCGCTTCCAGTTTTGCTGGCGCAGATTCGGCCTGACTTTGGACATTAGACTTCGGACTTTGGACTGCCGGCGTCTCGCCCTCAGCACCGATCGTCGCAAGAACAGTTCCGACTTCGACGGTCTCGCCCTCTTGATGACGTATTTCAAGCAGCGTACCTGCGCCGGGACTTGGAACTTCAGCGTCGACCTTGTCGGTAGAGATCTCGAGGATCGCTTCGTCCTTTTCGATCTTGTCGCCGACTTGCTTCAGCCATTTCGACACCGTACCCTCGGTTATCGATTCGCCCATCTGCGGCATCACCACTTCAACGCTCATAAGTCTCCTGTTCCGGCAATAGATTTAAACAAACAGAATACTAGAAATCAGGGGCAAAAAAAAGGAATGGCCATTGTAGCGTCAGATGTGGGTTTTCTCACGGATTACAGCATTCAATCTGCCGAGATCGTCGATCGAACGGGGAATTTTGATCACGGTTCTGTCTTTTTTGACGATAGATAAACCTGCCTCATCGCCATCGACGGAAAGCACATCGTCCCACGCGATTTTGGACTTTTTGAATCGGAATCCATTCTCGAAAACGTTTACTATATTTTGCCGCTGAACAACAAAACCGATGAGCGTAAATATATTGAGCACAAAGAATGCAGCTGCCAGAATGAGGTATCCGACCTGCTGCCGGACGAGAAAAGCGATCAGCATGGCGAGAAAAAAAGCGAATGAAAGAAGCGCGATAATCGCGGCACGTTGGATAAACGAGGGGGCAGTTCTATGCACTGCGGTCAGTCGCCCAAGATCAGGTGATGTGGTTTGCGCGGATTCGATATCGTTTTGAGACGGACTCAGTTACTCGCCCGCGGTTTCGGGTCCGATCGTGTGAAATAGTTCCGAAACCTTGTTCACCGGAAAGCCACCGCGTTTTGCATGCTCGCGGATCATTTCCTCGTTCGGCGACTCATACACGCAGTAAAGCTTATCGCCGGTAACATAACTATGCAGCCAAAGGATGTCGGGCCCGAGTTCGTTCAAAACATTGACAGAGGTTTTTGACGCGTCCTTAAGCTGGTCGGCGGTCCAATCTCCTATCTTTGGAATTTCGCGTTCGATAACATATTTCGGCATTTACACTTTCTCCTTATCAAGTAATTTTGTCTCATCCTCGGCGTCCTCCGCAAACAGGGAACTGACGGGCGTATGTGCAGGCGGAAGCGTGGCTTCGTGTTCTAAAAGTTCCTTTTGAAGCTGTGCAACTGCTTCCCGGCCGCGCTCGAAATCGTCGCGTGCCAGTTTCAAGGTCAGCTTGCCGTCGTTGCTCGGCAGCTCGGCAAGTTTTGACATCGTTTTCGTGCGGATCTCGATCTTTGAGCCGCGTTTGAAAATGCCCTTGCGAAATTTTATGTCGAGGATCTCTTCCTTGCGGATCTGTACCTCTTTCACTCCGCCGCCTATAAGGCCCAGAAGTTTCGATTCGAATTCGAGCACGACGCCGGCGCTCGAAAACTTCGCGACCCCGTTTATCGATGAAAATCCGTGGTGCGTCTCGGTCTTAAATGGAACGCTGATGAAACTTTGCATCGGAATTTACGAATAGACTATCCAATTCGGACAAAATCAACTAGTTGTCCACAGGCGGAAACACGAGCGGTTGCGAGTGTGTTTCCTTGCGTGACCCCCGGTACATCCTCCCTATCCGTCAGGTTTCTGCCGTACATATTTGCCGATCCCGAAGATGCTTATTAAAAGCCAAAAAGCTTCGACCACCACCGATGGAAAATTAAAATCGAAGTAAAGCGAAACGAGGATCAGCGACGCTCCGATGGCATTGAGGATCGAGTAAAGAACCTGCTCGCTGCGAATTCGCCCGACCTGGAGAAAAGCGTACGTCAAGATGATAACCGCGACGCCGATCGTCCCTAGAATGTCATACCATGCGAAGCCCATTTCTTATAAGATAATCGATATTCCATGGAACTGTATCCCAGGCAATACCTTTATCTCCGCACCGTAAGGGCGAAACTGTTCATCGATGAGAATTTCGGTTCGAATATCGATCTTGACAAGATCGCGGACGAGGCGTGTTTCTCAAAATTTCATTTCGCACGTCTTTTTCGATCGATCTACGGAAGCACACCGCACCAGTACCTGACGCATGTCCGGATCGAGAGATCGAAAGAATATCTTGCTGACGGACAAACAGTTGCCTTTGTCTGCTATAAGGTCGGATTCGACAGCCTCAGTTCGTTCACCGGCCTGTTCAAACGCCGCACGGGCCTTACGCCACGGCAATATCAGGTCGATCGTTTGAATTTCAAAGAAGCTGTTGCCGCAAAACCGCTTCACCATATTCCCGGCTGTTTTGCTGAGAAAAAAGGCTGGAAATCAAAATAGCAATTTTCGAGAAGTGCAAAGTATTGACGCAGAAGTGGCATAGGCAAATAATCAAAGTCCTATGATCACCAAAATGAACCACGTCAGCATATTCGTGCTCGATCAGGAGAGCGCGTTCGATTTTTACGTAAACAAACTCGGTTTCAAAGTGAACACCGACGCCGAGATGGGGCCCGGCAAGCGATGGCTCACGGTAAATCCGCCGGACCAGCCGGACCTTGAGATCACGCTGATGCTGATCGACGACGGAATGATGTTCGACAAGGATTCGTCAGCAAAAATGCGCGAACTTGTTAAAGCTGGCACATTCGGCTTTGGCGTTTTCCAATGTGACGACTTAAAAGCCACATACGAGGAGCTAAAGGCAAAAGGCGTCGAGTTTTCAAAACCGCCAACGGAGGAGTTTTACGGCTACGAAGCGTTATTCAAAGATGATTCGGGCAACTGGTTTTCGTTGGGGCAGAAGAAGTAGCTACTTTAGTTTTGCGACCATGCCTTTCGGGCCGACCGCCCAGACGGCATTTTTTCCTTTGGCAGCGACGGCATTTAGGTCTTCGCTGCCGATCTTTTTCCAGGTCTTGCCGCTATCGGATGACACGTCGGTCCCGTTTGTGCCGACAGCGATGATGGTTTTCTCATCAATGTAGGTTACTGCAGACCGGTATCCGCTAAGGCCAGTTCCAAGTTGCCAAGTTCTGCCGCCGTCGGAGGTAAACGCCAGATTGTCTTTCGCTTCATCAGGCTTTTCGTAGTTCCCGCCGACGATCACGCCTTTCTTTGCGTCGAACATCGAGATTGAAAAGATGCCGCTCCCTGGGTTTCCGCTCACGATAGGGGCCGAAACACCCGGAGGCGAATCGATACCGTGGTCGCCGCTCAGTATCTGAAGCTTGTAAACCTTCGCGGCGGAGCCGCCCGTGACGAAGAATAAATTCTGCCCCTCGCGAATTAAGCATGTACCGCTGGCCGCAAACGCCGCTTCGTTTAGCGATGCTTTCACCATATAAGACCCCGACGCTTCATACCAATGGTTCCCACCATCGAATGTTTGTAATAGAGGAAATATTCCCTGCACGGGGTCGGATACCGCGTAGCACTCGAATCGCCCTACACATGTGATGGCATCAAAAAACTTCTTCGGATCATCGTTCTTGAACTGTAGTTTCCACGTTCTGCCGGCATTAGTCGTCTTATAGATGCGCGAGCTTTCGCCGTTGCCAATGCTGAGGATGTATGCCGTGTTTGCGTCGAAGGCTTCTATGTCGCGGAAGTCTAGTTTTTCAGCACCCGGGACGATCATTACTTTCCACGTTTTGCCGCCGTCGATCGTCCGGATCACAGTTCCGCCGGTGCCGCTTGCCCAGACCACCTTTTCACTAACGACCGAGAGCCCGCGAAACGACGCGGTTGTGTTAACGGTCTGTTTGATCCACTGGGGCGAAGCTTCGAATGCATAAACAAAAAGCGAACCAGAGAGGCACAGAGACGCAGAGATTAAAGAAATTTTGACTTTTGCCTTTTTACTTTTTACTTTCATCAGTAAACCATACGGGCTTTCACGGTACCTTTGATACACTTCAAGATCTCAAAGGCCTCGGTCGAGATCCGCGAATCGACATCGAGGATCACATAGCCGATAGCGTCGTTCGTCTTTAAATATTGTGCGAGGATGTTGATGCCGCGCTTCGAGAGGCGCGAGTTTATATCGCTGAGTACGCCCGGAATGTTGCGGTGAATGTGAAGAATGCGGTGCGTTCCCGCCTGCGGCGGCAGCGAAACGGCGGGCACGGTATGCGAGCCTTCGCTGGTGCCGAAATCGAGATACTTGATCAGTTTCGCGGTGACGTCGGTTCCGATACTCGCCTGCGCCTCCTCGGTCGAGCCGCCGATGTGCGGCGTTAGGATCACGTTTGGCACTCCTTGTAATAGGGACTCAAATCGGTCGCCGCTTTTTTCCGGCTCATCAGGAAAAACGTCGATCGCCGCGCCGGCAATATGTCCACGATCGATGTATTTCTTTAGCGCCCCAAGGTCGACCACATCACCGCGGCTGTGGTTGATCAGAATGCTGCCCTTTCGCATCGCTTTCAGCGAT
>QHXS01000210.1 GCA_003223975.1 Acidobacteriota bacterium | reverse complement strand
GCGAGATCGCGGGCGAGCATTTCGGAGGCGTTCTCGCCGTACGTTGAGCACATCCGCGAACCGATGACCGCAACGCACGGCTGATCGAGACACGCTTGCCATTCGCCCTTCACATACAGTGTGATCGGCGGATCGGCGATCTCACGCAGCATCGCAGGATAACTTCCGTCGTCAAGGATCAGGACGTCGCCGCCAAGAGCTTTTACATTCTCCAGTTCCTGGATCGCCTTTTCTTCAAACTCGCGTTTCAGGATGCTTTCGACGGTTTCGGGCTTGAGCCGCAGCGATTCAAGCTCGGTCCGCCGGGCCTGAAAGACCGCATCCGCCGACCCGAACCGCTCGAGGAGCTTCGTCGCCGCCCGCGGGCCAATCCCAGGAGTCATATTTAAGGCAATCCAACTTTGCATATTTTGGATTTTAGATTTTGGATTTTGGATTCGCGAAACGGCGCGCCCGCATCGTTTTGATCGACGACACCGTCATCGCGAGAATCTCGTTTACGTCCGAGTAGAGCTTCGACAATTTCTTTTCAGCCACGATCCCCGAATCGTTAAGCAACTCCAGCCAATACAAGCATTCATCTGCCTCTTCCTCGACGATCGAAAGCTTGTGAATCAAATCCGCCGTTGATTTTGCTCGACATGCCGCACGGTAGTTCGCACCGACTGACGTGCCCGAACGAAGAAGTTGCTTACCAATAATTTGTGCCGAGCTGGCAGGCGGCAACGAATCGACGAGCTTTATTATTCGTAATGCAATTTCTTTTGTTCGTTTCTTGAATTCTAATTCTGTCATTAAACCGTTCGGAGGAATCTTCGGACAAATCTAAAATCCAAAATCTAAAATCCAAAATCAATTGGCGGAGGCGTGTGGGAGTCGAACCCACCCAAGACAGCTCTCGCTGCCTCACAGACGGTTTTGAAGACCGCGCCCATCACCGGACAGGATGCGCCTCCGTATTTCAATTACCGAACAGCCGTTCGAAAAAGGAACGTTGCAATAATTCCTTAATTGTAAGCGTTTTTTTTGGCTTGCTCTTCGTTTTCTCTGACTCAAACTGCCAACTGGTTACATTTATAAGTGCTGATTTCCAGCCGCTTGTATACGCAAATCGATGTCTCTGTTCCGTTGACATGTAGTCGATAGTGACTCCTATTACTCCGACTACATCGACTAGACTATTTACTTCTTTTGGCTTGAAATTGCATATCCAGATTACCCCGGGTTCGTCGTTCCAACTCGCAAAGTTCTTTATCAGCACTTCGGCATTCCTAAATGATTTAACCGTAGGCTTCTCGGGCTGATTGATTCTTGTAACGGCATTCGGCTTCGAGAACCACGGCACCTCCGAAATTGCCATTCTCTAGTTTAAAGGTTAGACAATCTCCTTTCTTAAAAATTGGCTCACGAATAACCTTTTTCTTGCGAGCTTTGACTTTTGGCTTTTCCGCGCCTAACTGAGCGAGAAATTTATCGAGAACCTTTCGGCGTTTCTCTATATCCGCTTTCGATGCACCGAGATCGTGCCACAATTTTAGGTCAGCTTCCGATTCTATTATTTCTTTAACTCGCTCATGTGTTTCGGGCTTAAGACTCTTGCATTCCCACTGTGCTTTCGCCAATGCAAACCAAAAGTCGTGAGCTTCTTCTGGAATGGAAAGCATTTCTTGGTTTCGAGCAATTACAGTCTGAGTTATTTCATCAACGTCTATCCCATCGTTATACAGTGAGAAAAACTCGCTATATACGTCAGCAAACGCATCGCTTGAGCTAATGCCGGTCCCCCAAGTTCCCATCGTTACGCTGCAAGTAGACTTGTAACAAGAGTCGCCCGCTTCGCAATATCGCTAACCAAAATATGTTCCTGCAGTGTGTGAGCGCCGTCGCCTTTTATTCCGAGGCCGTCGAGCACCGGCACGCCGAGTGCGGCGACGAAGTTGCCGTCCGAAGCGCCGCCGACCTGTGTTTCACCGAGATCGTAGCCGAACGACGCCGCAGCATTCCTTGCCTTTTCAAAAAGTGAGATCACCGCAGGCGTACGTTCAAGCGGCGGGCGATTCACGCTGCCCAATATCTCCAGCGTCACGCGTTCGTCAAACGGTTTTAGCGCATAGATCTCTTCATATACCCGCTCGGCTTCATTAAGCGAAGAGAATCGCACGTCGACGGTGCATTGTGCGAATTCCGGGATCACGTTGGTTGTCGTGCCGCCCGCGGCAGTGCAAACGTTCACGGTCGTTCCTAAGTCTGGAGCATTAAACGTTTGTAAGTGTCCGATCTGCCGCGCGATCTCCAAAATCGCGCTCGCACCCTTTTCGGGTTCAAGGCCCGCATGTGCCGGAATGCCGTGGGCACGCAGAGTGTACATTCCCGTACCCTTTCGCCCGGTCTTGACGCTGCCGTTTGACGACGGTTCAAAAACGAAACAATGGTCTGCATGCTCGGCTTCCTGCTCGATCAGCGGCCGGCCGGTCGCACTGCCAACCTCTTCGTCGCACGAGATCACAACCGTGATCGGCCGCGCGGGCCGTATTCCGGTTTCCTCAAAAAATCGGATCGCCTCGATCATCAAAACGATGTTCGCCTTCATGTCGAAGACGCCGCATCCGAAGAGCTTGTCGTTCTCAACTCGCGTCGGATTACGGTCTTTTGCACCGACCGGATGAACCGTGTCGGAATGGCCGATCAAAAGAACCGGTTGCATCTCGCCGGGAAATGCACGAACGATAATATGGTCGCCATAACCTTCTGCCGGCACGCGTTGGACCTGCAACCCGGCGCCTGTGTCGCGAAACGCTTTCTCGATCCAATCTACTACGGCTCGGCTACGCGGGGCGTCGTACGACGGCGATTCTATGTCCACGATCTCGCGGATCGAGGCGACGACTGCCTCCGTCCTGCTTTCGAAATAAGTGAGGATTTCGTTTGGAGCCATTCGGTTTAATTTGGGGCGACTGCGGGTGCCGGTCCGCCAAAGATCGAGTTAAGCGTGTCTGCGATACGATAGCCTGCCAGAGCGATCTGGCGCTCAGCGATATTGAACGCGGCTTTCTGATATTTCTGCGACGGCATCTCAAACCGCTTGAGGTCGGGCGTAAAAACCGCGGTCGTCGCAAGCATAAATCCTTCCTGGTGCCAGGCGTCGTAATTCCCGAGCTTTAGCGTGTTAGAAAATTCAGAATACGGATGCTCTTTCATCATCTTGTCTCCGACCGATCGGAAATAATCAAATTCGCACTGCCCCTGTTTCAGCGGAACGCTGCGAATTACAATGCCATCCCAGAACGAATGCAAGTTATATTGTTTATCACGGGGTGTGCCTTCAGGCGTCAATAGAAAAAGGTTGCCGCCCTGGTCGCCCTTTGGCTCCGTTGCGGTTACACGGGCCGAGTTGTGCAGCGGCTGATGCAAGTCGCCGGCAAGATGCAAAAACCACGCGATCGCGATCGCCTTGTCTGCATCGGATTCCTTTGGATCGCGCATCGTTTTGTCTGCATCGGCGATCTGGATCAACGCCTGCCCGCCGTCTTCGGGCATCTCGATCTTCTCGACCTTTCCATTCACTTCCTTCCAAAACGTGTCCTGATAGTGCCAGTTCGAATGGTGGTATTTTCGATAACGAACTGGGATCGAACGCTCACGAATGGCGTCTGCCCAGGTCGGCGCCCATACGAATAATTCCATTTTCCGTATCGGTTCGGGCTCGATGCCGTAGATCGAATACAAGGCGGATATTTGTGAATCCTCGGGCGCTGCACGCAGTATCCGAATTACCGTTTCTCGTGCTTGAGGCGTCATGTGCTGCCAAGCAATATAACCCGTCAGCTTGTGACCCTCGTCATGCCAGGCGAGAACCGGCATACATATTGCAAGAATTAGGGCTATCGAGAGCGAGTGCCTGAAAAGGGTACGGCGCATTTGTTGATATCTCCGGGTCGGTGAATCGTTTGCGTTGATTCTAACGAATTCAATGGTTAACCCAAAACGCAGGGTTTGGAAGGAAAACGTACTATTGATTACAGACGAACTTTTTTGATGGATGAATCATCTAAACGAGTGCAAAACTCTCCTTGTGCAAACGTTCTATTGGTGGCGAACAAGTGCGGTCCAAGATGGATCGTAGGGAGGTAAATCGGTTATGCAGGCAATTTTAGATCAGAGTATGATCGCTGATGCTCTTAACTGGGAAGGCGAAAATTCTATTGGAGAAAAGATCGGTTTCTTTGGAAAGATATTTGGCTGCTGGCATAAACGCATGAGCCGGCCTGTTACGCGAAATCGCGTTACGTTTCGTTCGTGTATCGATTGCGGAGCACGAAGAAAGTTTGATATGGAAAGTTTCCGGACATCGGGGCCTTTCTATTATCCTCCAACGGTGAAGGCGGACCCGTTTCGCCAGGGCACCTAAAATCCAGTCCTTATATCCATCCAGAAATACCTACCGGGTGCGGCCTTCCAAAAGGCTCGCACCCTTTAATTTTGCTTATGAATTTTTGATGATCCAAACGTCGAATACCCAGCCGACCTGGCTGTTATAAGAAACCATGCACCAATGGCCCTTACGTCCAGCGATGTTCTCGGCTTGGTCGGTACACGCTAGAATATTGATCGTTGCTCCGTGGGGTATCTTTGCGATCCGCTGGCCGATCTCAGAGCTCGGCAGATTTCGCAGTGCAAGGAATCCGTCGTTCGGCGAATTTACGCGGGCCGTGCCGCCGATGTCCGACAGATCAGGGTCAGAGGGCGAGTCTGTGTCCGAATTAGAATTCCCGGCTTCCTCAAGCTTCTTCTTTAAATTCGCCACCTCTTCCTCGAGCTTTTGCTTGTCTTTGTCGGGTGGTGTCGCCGGCGTAAATGTCGGTGTCGGCGTTGCCGTGTGGGCAACGGCGACATTTTTTCCGCTGCCAACATAAAACGCAACGCCCAAAAGCCCCGCACCGAGCACTACAATAAAGCCGACAACCAGGACTGCAATTACGAATTTCGCCCAGGGAAAATGGCTCTTTCCGGTTTGAACCGTTATCGGCGTGGTCCGATTGTCTGATGGAATATCGACACGCAGCGCCTCATGCTGCGGCACCGTCATGTTAGACGGTAGTTTCTCAGTTTTATATGATTCGCGTTCGCCCGGCCGGACAACAGTTGCTTGTTCGTCGCCGTCGGCTAGCGGCGTTCCATCTTCAAGGCAAAACCGCAGCGTGTCGTCGGTATAGCTATTTCCGCATTTCGGGCAGTGCTTCATTCATCGCTAGTTATAGATGAACCCGGCACGAATCGCAAACTACTTCATGCATAAGAAAGCAGTCCAAATCCCGTGTTTGGCCTTCCAAAAAATTCATTTCCCCTTCTCCTTATCGAGCAACGCTTTTTTCCGTTCGATACCCCAGCGATAACCGGCCAATTTTCCATCGGATGCGACTACGCGATGGCATGGTGTTACAAGCGCAACGGGATTCGTCGCACATGCCCTGGCGACCGCACGAACGGCGTTCGTGTTCCCGATATTTTGCGCGACTTCGGAATACGAACGCGTCTCGCCGTACGGGATCTTTCGAAGTTCAGACCAAACACGTATTTGAAATGCCGTTCCGCGCACGTCGAGCGGCAATGCGAGGATGGACCGCTCGCCGTTCATTCCGCGCAGTATAGAATCGACGGCTTTTTTAAGGCCTGTGCCGTCGTTCGATATTTCAGCAGCGAAGAACTCTTTCTCCAGCTCGTTTTTCAATTCGATTTCGGTGTCACCGAAGCTGACCGAACAAATACCCCTGCCGGTTGCTGCGACCAACAGCTTTCCAAGCGGCGTATCGGCGATCGTATATTTGATCGTCGTTCCTTTTCCGCCCTTTTTGTAAACCGCAGGCGTCATGCCCAAACGCTCGCCCGCCTTTTCATACAACGAACGGCTTGACCCAAACCCGCTGTCGTATAGTGAGGTCGTTACGTCCGCACCCCGCACGTTGTCCTTGAAATTCTCCAATCGAAACATATCTAATGCCTCCTTCGGTGAAACACCGAGCGCGTTCTTAAAAGTCTTTTGTAAATGGCCAGAGCTTACATCGAGTCGGCCAGCAAGGTCCTCGACCGTCGCGATCTCGATCTCGCCGTTTCGCAGTGTTCGAAATGCGCTTGCGATCAATTCGGCTGCCGGTTCCGTTGCCTTGGCATCAAGCGGTTTGCAGCGAAGACAAGCGCGAAAACCAGCAATTTGCGCATCATTTGGCGTGATAAAAAAGGCAACATTCTCGCGTTTCGGCTGCCGTGAGCTGCACGACGGCCGGCAAAACACACCGGTCGTCCGGACACCGAAATAAAATACACCGTCAAGATCACGATCTTTTGTCGCCACCGCGTTCCACTGCCAATCAGCAAGTTTCTGTGATGCTTTCTTCATCGTTCACAAGTCTAGACGGATTTTGCGGTCCGTTCTATCCGAAATCCGTCATGCAATTCTTCCAGGGCTCCAATAAGTCCGCGTCTTAGTTTTTCAAACGAAACTGCCGAAATTGCCCGCGTTTCGGCATTTTGGTATCTTTAAAAGTTACGCTGAATACCGGAGTTATATTAAGGATATGTCTACATCCGCGAAAACATTGGATAACGCTGCCGACACTGTCGTAGCCGAGCCCGCGAAAACGACGGAGGCCGATGGCTTTGTCCAGAATGAAAAGGTCCAGGACACCGCGAAAGGCACTGCGAAGATAAAAGCCGAGCCGCGTTCGCGCGATCGTCAGGGCCTGGACGAGGAAACGCTGATCGGCCTTTATCGCACGATGTATCTTTCGCGGCGCGTCGATGACAAAGAGATCCAGCTCAAGGGCCAAAACAAGATATTTTTCCAGATCTCCGGCGCAGGCCACGAGGCGATGCTCGTCGGAGCGGCCCTTGCGATGAAGCCGGCGTACGACTGGTTCTTCCCATACTATCGCGACCGCGCGCTGATGCTTGGGATCGGAATGACCGCGCAGGAAATGTTGTATTCCGCAGTCGGCGCCGAGATCGACCCCAACTCGCATGGCCGCCAGATGCCATCTCACTGGGGACACAAAGATTTGAATGTTCCGTCGCAATCATCCTGTACGGGCACGCAGGCCTTGCATTCGGTCGGCGCCGCTGAGGCCTCGTATCGCGCGTCGCTCGTGAAAGAGCTGCAGGACAAGATCGTCGGCTTCAAAGGTGACGAGGTCGTCTATATGTCCGTGGGCGATGGCACGACCAGCGAGGGCGAGTGGTGGGAAGCGCTGAACACGGCGAGCAATCTGAAATTACCGGTGATCTTCGTCGTTGAAGACAATGGCTACGCGATCAGCGTGCCGGTCGAGGTGGGAACGGCGGGCGGCGATATCTCGAAATTGGTAGCCGGCTTTCCCGATCTTTACATTCAAAAATGCGACGGCACAGATCCGCTCGAAAGCTACGCGACGTTCAAACGAGCGGTCGAATATTGCCGCGAACGAAAGGGCCCGGCGTTCGTTCACGCGAAAGTTATTCGCCCGTATTCGCATTCGCTTTCCGATGACGA
>QHXS01000209.1 GCA_003223975.1 Acidobacteriota bacterium | reverse complement strand
CTTGGGTTTGAGCGGCTGGTTTCTTGCCGCCAGACTTGGGCGTTTCGTGAGGTTTTGCCGGTGAAGATTTCTTTTCTTCCATACGGCGTTGATGCTGCCTTTGGTCGATGGCGATAACTTGGTCGACCAAGGGGTAAAAGGTTTCTTCCTCTCCGACGGTAGCGAGAGCGTCTTTGATTGTGTCTTTAAGACCGAGGTAAAACAAAAGATGCTTGGCGTTGTCGTTGAGGTTCAAGGGCGCGATGATCTGTTGGAATTCGACCGAATAGGTAGCGGCCGACTTGGTTTGCTTGAGGTGAGACAGCTTGTCTCGCGCTTGGTGCTTGAGGTTGCGGTCAAGATAAAGGGTATCAAGGGCCTTCTTGAAAGCCGCAAAATCGTTACGATAAGGGTGTGCTTCATTCTCGAGAATTACGCGAGCCCAATCGCGAGCGT
>QHXS01000208.1 GCA_003223975.1 Acidobacteriota bacterium | reverse complement strand
GGAGAAAACAGGTGAACGAGGAACAGCCATGTGAAAATCGACGATGGATGGCTTGTAAAACTGAAACCGTGACGATGGATTGCTCGGCTCCGAAACAGGGGAGAGCTTTGAAAATTATCAGCGTGGGCGCGTGGACAACAAGAAACTGCTTCAGGCCGAGTGCAAGCCTGGCTGTGGTTCTTGGGACTGTGGGGCAAGGATCGTAGAGGCTTGCAGACTGTAGAGACGTGAGGACAAGGTTCAGGAACGTAACAATGATACAAGGTACAAATAAGGTTCAAAGCTAGACTAGACTATAGGAATACGTGGCAGTGTTATGGTGAAGCTGACTAATTAGGGCTGAGCCCTTAGAAGAGTCGTGCATCATGACAATACCTCCTCCTCCAAGGAGCGAGGTCCTCCGAGCTCGTAGAGCTCTACAGAAGTTGATGAATACATAGAAATAACATGAGAACAAACAAGAGAACTAAACTAAATGCATATCGAAGACTTGACTTCGAGGGATGCCAATGAGAACTCCGAAAAATAAAAAATCGTACTAGAACCAACGAAATTAACCTTCCTTCTTGACCGACTGCTTTTTTTCTTAACATTCGAAGACGACGGCGGTAACGGAGCTGAAGGTTTGTTGGGATACTTGGCGTGAAATGAATCTACAAGATCTTTTGCATTCGCGACATGAGACGCAGGCTCCCAGGAATTTTCCGACACGGGGTAGCCTTTCCATTTGACAAGGTAAAATAATCGCTTGCGCATGATCTTAGAATCAAGAACTTCTTCCACTTCAAACTCAGCCTCATTTTCGACGATGACAGGTTGAGGAGGCGGTTGAACGCGGGTGGGGATATCGGACTCAACGTACCGATCAAGGAGAGAAACGTGGAACACCGGATGAATCTTCATCGATGAAGGAAGCTGTAATCGATATGCTTGCGTACCAATCCTTTCTAGAATAGGATATGGACCTAGACGTTTCCAATCGAGCTTCTTACTTGGACGCTGCGTGCGAATGTTCTGAGACAACAGCCATACTTTGTCGCCAACATTAAACTCGACACGCTTGTGCTTAGCGTCATAATACTTTGCCTGCTGATTCTGCGCTGACTTGATTAGTTCAGAAAGGTTTTCGTGCAGATGCTTGAGGCGTTCGGCCATGTCCTTGGCCGCTTGAACAGGGTAATTAGCGAATTTCCGAAGGTCTACGTTGAACTGTAAGTTGTAGCCGTAATTCGCGTAAAACGGGGAACAACCAATGCTTGCGTGCTGGGCATTGTTGTAGGAGAACTCCGCTAGAGATAACTGCTTCGCCCAATCATCCTGTTGGTAGTTGCAGTAAATCCGGAGATATTGTTCGACGGTCTGATTCATTCGTTCTGTTTGACCATCTGTCTGTGGGTGAAACGCAGTTGACATCCGCCTTCCGAGGTTGAGGAATTTCGACAATGCCGTCCAGAACTGCGACGTGAAAATAGAACCACGATCGGAGACTATTGACTCCGGGATACCGTGAAGCTTAACAACATAATCAAGGAACAACCTAGCAAACTCTGGGGCCGAGGTTGTCTTGTTACAAGGAACGAGGTGACACATCTTCGTGAACCGATCGACGAATACAAGAATTGAATCGTACCCATTAGAGACTGGGAGATCGACAACAAGATCGCAAGATATGCCTTTCCATGGACCAGCTGGGACAGGGAGAGGAGCAAGCTCGCCGTGCTTGAGGTGCCTTGGCGACTTGCCGCGTGAACATAGATCACACGTAGAGACGTATTTCCGTACATATGAATGTATTCCGGGGAAATAGTAATTGCGCATGAGTAATTCTAATGTTTTTGCCACACCGTAGTGGCCTGCGAGGGAATCGTCGTGATGCGTCTGCATCAGCTCGACGCGTAACGCATCGTCATGCGGTACGTAAATAAGGTTGTCATGTAGAAGCAAACCGTCTTGCCATGACCATGGTTCTGTGGAATGTTCGCGGACCTTCTGAGCCAAGGGATCGTTCTGCAAAGCTGCAATGAAACGCGACCGTAAAGAAGCTTCCGGTGATGTAGCGGCGTGCACTCCGATACAACACCAATCGGCCTCCTGCAGAGACGTCTTGACAAGGTTGACGAGGTTCTGTGGGGTACAGCTAGTTGTGACAGGCTGTAGATCTTCTGGTCGAAGCATACGCATTGCCGACCGAGGAATGAGAGTTCCGGTGGGGATATCGACATCCTCCATGTAATCCGGACGACGTGATGGGCCATCAGCAGGGTTCTTCTTCCCTTCAATGTGAACTAACACGAAATCATAGTTCGCAAGGAATTCCGCCCACCGAGCTTGGCGACGATTGAGAATCTTCGTGGACATAAATACTTCGAGGTTCTTGTGATCCGAGAGTACTTGTACTGGGAATTTAGCGCCTTCGAGATAATGACGCCAATGTTTCATGGATTCGACGATTGCTAGCATTTCGCGATCGTGAATATCGTAATTGCATTCTGCCGGTGAACACTTTCGAGACCAGAATGCGACAGGGTGGAGTTGGCCATCATGAGGTTGACTAATGATGCCAGAAATGGCAGCGCCAGAGGAATCCGTATGCAACGTGATAGCGAGATCAGGATCGAAATGGCGCAGGACTGGTTCTGTGGAGAAAGCCTCTTTTAACTTGTCGAGAGCTTCCTGAGCTTCCTTCCCCCATCGAAACTTGGAGGACTTGCGAAGCAGGGCTGTGAGCGGTGATACGATTCGCGAATACGCTTCTATGAATCGTCGATAGAAATTCGCGAAACCGAGGAAAACTTGGAGATCGTGAACCGACTTAGGGGCTGGCCATTCGACAATGGTTTTGACTCGCTCAGGGTCCATTCGAACGCCATCAGGGGAAATGATATAACCAAGGAACTTGGTTTCCGTGACATGAAATTCGCACTTCTCGGGTTTGACAAATAAGCCGTGCTCTTTGAGTCGTGAGAGGACTTTTCGAACGTGCTCAATGTGTTCTTCGAGGGTGCCGCTTGAATATACCAGGACATCGTCCATGTACGCAACACAGAAATCATCCAGATAATCGCGCAATGCGTCATTGATGTAAGCTTGAAACGAGGCTGGGGCGTTGCATAGACCAAACGGCATAACCAGGTATTCGAAATGACCATACCGAGTACGAAAAGCCGTTTTCCATTCTTCGCCTTCTCCAACACGAATTCTGTTAAACGCATCGAGAACATCCAGCCGAGTGAAACGCGTGGCGCCTTTGATTCTATCCATGATTTCCGATATCAAGGGAATAGGATAGCGATTCTTGATTGTCATTCGGTTTAACGCACGATAGTCGACGCATAATCGTAGACTGCCATCGGGCTTTTTGACGAACAACACTGGAGAACCAAACGGGGAAGTAGATGGACGTATCCACTTCTTCTTGAGATTCCTGTCGATATACTCTTTGAGGACTTTGAGTTCGAGCTCCGAGAGATTGTATATCGGCCCGAAAACTGGTTTTGCGCCTTCTTCGAGAGGAATATGATGATCTGTGGCACCGCGATGAGGCGGTAGAGTTTCTGCTTCCTTTTTGGAGAACACGTCGGCAAGATCCCTATAGCACTCAGGGATCTGTGGCAGCGACGGTTGCTCCCCTTCGGTAGCACATTCCGTGATCGAGACTTGTCCGCCTGAAACCTGATTGAGAAACACAACGGAGACCAAATCTCCTTTCTCAAGGCGTCTCGTCATCGATATAGGAATTGCGTAGACAGGTCGTCTAGGAGGCGGTCTGCGAAACGGTACTGTGACGCAGGGTCCGGCCATACGAACCTTCTTCGCTTTCTTGGGAGAACAGGGAGAGTCCGGAGAACATGATTCGTGCTCCGACGACTCGGGCTGTGGTGCGAGGTCTGTGGAGCATGGATCGTGCTCCGACGACTCGGGCTGTGGTACGACGTCTGTGGAGCATGGATCATGCTCCGATGACTCGGGCTGTGGTACGACGTCTGTGAAGCATGGATCATGCGACTCCACAATGGAATGTGGCCGACTCTTTGGGACGCTAGAACTGCATCGAGATTCGGTTGTCGCATCGTCATGCGATTCATCGTGATTGCTGTGACTGTGAGGAACACTGGACTTGACGACAGCGTTTGACGTGGGAGTTTCTGTGGGTTCGACCGCGGGAGGTCGAAAAGATACGCGACGCAACTTCCAATCGATATCTGGATTGACTCTTTCGAGCCAAGGCATTCCGAGAATCATTTGGTTATTGCCGAGAGGAGCGACGAGGAACGTTTCTTCGTGGAGAACACCAGCGATCGTGAACTTGAGGATGACAGCTCGGTTGGCATGGATGAGCTTCGATCCGTTGGCGATGGTGACGTAGATAGGAACGCAGGGTACTGTGGGAAGTCCTAACGCGAGGACTAATTCTTCGTGAATAAGATTCAGCGAAGCACCAGAATCAATCAGAGCCTGAATGATACGAGATAAACCGAGAATAAAAACCGATAGAGCAATACAAGGACGAGTGAGTACGCGAACAATAGAGGCGGCGTGGCTAGAAAGTCTCAGAAGACTGGCCTCTATGTACCCTGAGACGGCCAGTTTTCCTGC
>QHXS01000207.1 GCA_003223975.1 Acidobacteriota bacterium | reverse complement strand
CTTGGGTTTGAGCGGCTGGTTTCTTGCCGCCAGACTTGGGCGTTTCGTGAGGTTTTGCCGGTGAAGATTTCTTTTCTTCCATACGACGTTGATGCTGCCTTTGGTCGATGGCGATAACTTGGTCGACCAAGGGGTAAAAGGTTTCTTCCTCTCCGACGGTAGCGAGAGCGTCTTTGATTGTGTCTTTAAGACCGAGGTAAAACAAAAGATGCTTGGCGTTGTCGTTGAGGTTCAAGGGCGCGATGATCTGTTGGAATTCGACCGAATAGGTAGCGGCCGACTTGGTTTGCTTGAGGTGAGACAGCTTGTCTCGCGCTTGGTGTTTGAGGTTGCGGTCAAGATAAAGGGTATCAAGGGCCTTCTTGAAAGCCGCAAAATCGTTACGATAAGGGTGTGCTTCATTCTCGAGAATTACGCGAGCCCAATCGCGAGCGTTGCCAGAAAGGTACGAGATGATGAACAGGACCTTCTTCTCGTCGTCGCTGTACGAGCCAGGACACATCGAGA
>QHXS01000084.1 GCA_003223975.1 Acidobacteriota bacterium | reverse complement strand
ACGGTGCGGCGATGCTAACAGGTACCGTCGCCGGCGGACTTGTTGCGCAATACACTAACCTCGGGGTGCCGTACATAATGCGTATTGTCGCTCTTGCCGCGACATTCCTCATCGCATTCTTCCTGATGCACGACGAAGGTTTTCAGGCGAAATCGCACACGGGACTAATGAACGAGATGAGGGAAGTTATCTCGGACTCAATGGAATTCGGCTTGAGGAACCGCCCGCTGCGCTGGGTGATGTTGTCGGCGGTCTTTAACGGAGGCGTCGGGATATTTGTCTTTTACGCGATGCAGCCTTATTTGCTGCATCTTTACGGCGACCCATCGAGCTATGCCGTGGCCGGCGTGTCTGCGTCGATCGTCGCCGGAGCATTGATCACCGGAGGCTTTCTTGTGCCGTATGTCGGTCGCCTCTTTAAGCGGCGAACTTCGCTGCTGATCGCCGGCCTTTTGATCGGAGTTCCTGCTCTTGTCCTGATCGGACTAGTCGGAAATTTTTGGATCGTACTCGCTTTGCTGGCGGTCTGGTCGCTTGTGTTTTCGATCACCGGTCCGGTTCGGCAGGCTTATGTCAACGGCCTGATCCCCTCGCAGCAGCGGGCGACGGTTCTCTCCGCCGACAATATGCTGACGTCGCTCGGCGGGGTCATCTCGCAGCCCGGGCTCGGAAAGGTTGCGGACGTGTGGGGCTATCCGGTCTCTTATCTAGCGAGCGCGGCGTTTCAGGTGATCGCAACGCCTTTCCTTTTGCTTGCCGGACGTGAAAATGCCAACTCGGATACGAGCCGGGCTCCAATAAAGAAATGAGATACGCAGGATATTTCTGTGTTGTGATCTTGGTTGCGGTCGCCATTTCGTCTTGCAAGATTGAGCAGACACGACCCCAGTCGGATTTCGCCGACATGATCGTTTACCCGGTGAAATCGCCTATCGAGTTTTACTGGAAAGACGACAACGGATCGATATTTAAGAGTATCGGGAACGTCAAGACTTACGTCGAAAAGCGCGGCAAGACGCTTCGCTTCGCAATGAACGGCGGGATGTATCAGGAAGACCAAAAACCTCTCGGCCTTTTTATCCAGGATGGAAAAACGATCACGCCGCTCAACACGCGGTACGCGCAAGGAAATTTCTATCTACAACCGAACGGCGTTTTCGGTATTCGAAAAGACCACACGGCGTTTCTCGTGACCACGGAGAATTTCATAACTGACGGGCAGATAAAATTTGCTACCCAATCAGGTCCGATGCTCCTCGTCGACGGCAAGATCAACGAACAGTTCGCCGAGGATTCGGACAACCTGAATATCCGCAACGGCGTTTGCGTGCTGGATGACGTACGCGTGGTTTTCGCTATCTCGAAACGTGCGGTGAGTTTTTACGATTTCGCCGTCTATTTTCAGAAAATGGGCTGTCGCAACGCCCTGTATCTCGACGGCTTCGTTTCGAGAATGTACGCGCCGGAAAAAGGGCTGACGGATCTAGGCGGAGATTTCGGTGTGATCATTGGTATCGCCGAGTGATCTATCCTTACTTCCGTTTGAACGTCGAGCCGCTATACGTCAACGAGATCACTTTTCCGCCGTCAATATCGAACTTGATCACCTCGCCCTGCCCGGGGATCATCTCGACGCGGATAGTTTCCTTTTGCGTAAAAGGTGTCGGAACGACTTCGATGTTGCCCATTTTTACGAACAACTGACCGTTCTTTTGCGATACGTCGATGGTGCCGAGGTAGTCGCTCCCGTACCGACCGACGTACTCGGCTAACGGCATCGTAAGCTGCGACGTTCGCGATGCGCGGGACGCGACCGCGGCCTTCATTTGCTCTTTAGCTCTCGCGTACTGGCCACGTGCATCATCCAACTGCTTCGTATATTCGGCCTCAAGTCCTGCCATGCCATTTAGCGAATCGTAGGCGTATGTTGCGAGAAGGTCGGCGATGCGACTCCCGATGAGATCGTTATTTACAAACACAGCGACGCCGATCTTCTTCTCGGGCATGAAGGAGATGTGACTGCGGTAGCCGGTAAAACCGCCGTGGTGGTAGATGACTTTATCGTCCTTGTATTTGCCGATCTGCCAGCCGAGGCCGTATTCTCCGTTGCCGACGAACGGCGGGGCATCGCGCACCGTCTGCGTATAACCGGTATGAACGGCGCGCACAATGTCGGCTGGTACGACCTGTTTCCCATCGATGCTCCCCTCGTTGATATTCATCTCGAGCCAGCGTGCGGCGTCTCCGATCGTCGTGTAGATTCCGCCGGCAGACTGCATGTTATTGTCGGCCTTTTTTAAGGGAGCGGGAAGCACCTTACCGGTCGAACCGTCAATGATATAACCCTCGGCGCGGGGCCACTTCTTTGCTGCGATCTGCGAAACATAGGCGGTCGTGTGGTTCATGCCCAACGGCTCGAATACTTTTTCGCGCAGAACATCCTGCCAAGCTTTTTTCAAATGGTTCTGTAGCAGAACTGCGTAGATGTTATAGCCAAGATTGTCATACTTGTACTTGCCGTAGGCAGCGTCGTTATACGTGGTTGCCTCGGCGAAAACACGCGCCATTTCGCCCGGGTCCGACTCGCCGCTGTATGCCATCCGGAACGTGAGCGGATCGTTGCTGAGTCCGCTCGTATGCGTGAGAAGATCACGCACCGTTACCTGGTCGGGGATCGAATTTTTAAGAGTAAGACCGTTTGTGTACTTTGTGATCGGATCCGAGAGCCTGATCTTGCCTTCGCGGTCGAGAATGGCAGCGGCGAGCGCCATGTAGGATTTCGTCGAGGACGCTATGTAAAAGAGCGTATTGTTGTCCGCTTTACGGCCCGTCGCCAGATCGGCGAGCCCGTAAGTTTTGACGAAGATCGTCTTGTCGCCCGTGACGACAGCGACCGCGACGCCAGGCACGTCCGGCGTTTTCTCAAGCGTGGAACGGATGTAATTGTCGAATTCGGTGGCAAAATCCTTTTGCCGGCGCGGGGCATATGGCTGAGCGACCATGCATGCAGAGTTAAATAGCAACGCGAAAACTAAAGCGGCAGATGCTTTTCTCATAGCAATTTTTCCTTCGGGGGCTGTTTAACGATGTTCGCAGTCCGCCGACAGCACGCCTGCGTCAAGCTGTTATATTTTCAGTGGTCTTCCCGTCAAATTCCTCGTCGTTCGCTTCCGCTTCTTCCTTTGTTTTCCGCACGATCTGGTCCTTGTGGTGCGGTGGTGAATAAATTGTGTAAAGCTTCAGATCTTCGGTATCCGACGTGTTGATGACATTATGCTCGGCTCCGGCAGGTACGATTATGGCGTCGCCGTCTTTTACCGAGTATTCGTGGCCGTCGATGAGGCACTTGCCCTCGCCGGCTTCGAAACGCAGAAACTGATCGTTCTCATCATGGATCTCGAGCCCGATCGTTTCTTTTGGACGTAAACTCATCGCCACAAGCTGACTATGCTTTCCGGTGTAGAGGACTTTTCGGAAATTGGTGTTATCAAGCGTGTCTTGTTCGATGTTTGATTTGAATCCTTTCATGATCTTTTCTCTCGATATATCGTGCCTATTGTGTAGGCTCATCTGTGTTCTAATTCCAAGCAAGCTGGCTCTTAAGCCGCATCAATGTACGTTCTAAACCGATGATCTCAAAGACCGACAGCATCGACGGGCCGACGGCGACGCCTGTTAGCAGAGTGCGGGCTCCATTCATGATGACGCCGAGCCTTGTGCCTTTTTCCTCGCTGAAGGCTTTGACGACGGTCTCGATGTTCTCCTCGGTGTACGGCGTGGACGCGAATTCGCTTTCGAATCTTCCTGCGAGCTCGGGTAGCCAGGTTTGGAGGTCGGGGAATTTCTTGAGATTCTTCTCGACCGCCACCGGATCGAAATCGTAGTCCTCGCTAAAATACGCACGGCCTTGTAACGAGAAATCCTTGAGGGTGAAGAAACGATGGCGGATCAGGTCTACTACTCTGACGAACCAATCGTAGGAGCCGTATTCAGGCAGGTCGATGGCGACGGCGGCCGGGCGGTCGTCGGGGCGGAGATCGGCAGTCGAGGTTGCGGCCTCGGATAAAGCCCGGCCTTCGGGCTGGTATTCCTCACGCCAGAGCTTTGCAGACCGGAGCTCTTCTTTTACAAACGGCAGGAGATTTGTGAGGGGCATTGTGCGGATGTATTCGGCATTCATCCAGATCAGCTTGTCGTCGGTCCAGCGTTTCGGGTTGTTGGGCTCGTAATTGAAAATGGCACTCGAACGGTGCACGCCGTCGAGCGAGAATTTTTCGACCAGCTCGTCGAGTGAATAGATCTCCTTCTCTTCACCGGCCGACCAGCCCATCAACGCTAGGAAGTTTCTGAACGCCGCCGCAAGAAAACCAGCGTCGCGATATGTCGTGAGACTCACGATCTCACCGTGGATGCGCTTGCTCAGTTTTTTGCCGCCGGGAGCGAGTATCAGAGGAAGGTGTGCGAAATTCGGCGGCGTGACTCCTAACGCCTCGTAGATGAGGATCTGCTTATGCGTATTCGTCAGGTGGTCCTGGCCACGGATGACATCGGTGATCTCCATCTCGATGTCGTCGCAAACGACCGCGAGATTGTAGAGCGGATGCCCATCAGACCGGAGCAGGACGAGGTCCTCAGTCTCGGAGTAGTCGCGTTCCTGAAAACCAAAGACTCCGTCCTCGAATGAGGTCTTTCCTGTTTCGGGGACTTTCAGTCTGATAGCGAAAGGCTCGCCCGCGGCCGCCCGCGAATCGCTGTCTTCGTTGGAAATGTTGCGATACGCGTTATCGCGCATGTTTCGCGTGCCCTGCCCTGCCCGGGCGCGGTCTTTGATCGTGTCTTTTACGTTGGCGTCGCTGGGCACGGCCTTTGGCGTGAAATCACGATAAGCCTTGCCCTCATCGAGCAGCTTTTTTGCCGCGGCTCGATGCTTGTCGGCGTTATTCGATTGGAAGACGACCTCTTCGTCCGGCTGCAATCCGATCCACCCAAGGCCCTCTAGGATCGAACGCGTCGATTCGTCCGTGGAGCGTGCAAGGTCGGTGTCCTCGATTCGAAGCAGGAACTTTCCGCCCTTTTGACGGGCGTAGAGGTAGTTGAAAAGCGCGGCGCGCGTTGCGCCGACGTGAAGGTACCCGGTTGGCGAAGGGGCAAATCTAACGCGAACGGTCATAAACAACTAGTTTGTTGCATCGACCGTGTTGAGGCAAGAGGACGCGTATTACGATGCAGCTTCATCGTCCGACGCTTTCGGTTCCCAGAGCTCGACCTTGTTGCCATCGGGATCCATGACCCATGCGAATTTACCGTTAAAATCGTCGGTCGGTTCGCCCGCGAGCTCGACGCCGTTCTCCCTCAACTGTGCGAGCAGGCCGTCAAGATCGTCGACTCGATAGTTGATCATGAAGCTTGACTCGCTAGGCGCGAACCATTTACTGTCGGGAGCAGCGGTCGACCAGACGGTCATCCCGCCGTCGACTTTTGCGTCGTCGGTCCAGTTGATGATCGAGCCTCCCCAATCTTCGAATTTGAGTCCGAGATTATCTCGATACCAAGCTACTAGGGCGTCTTTGTTCTTAGTGCTTTTGAAAAATACGCCGCCAATTCCGGTTACTTTTGCCATATACAACTCCTTGGGCCGGATCCGCCGGCAAAATGTGGTGTCGTAGCAGCGGAACCGCGCTGACGAGCATCACGGTGATCCAACAGCCACGGCTCCATCTTGAAAATCGAAAGGCCATCAAAGACAAAACTTGATGGCCCGAAAGCGATTTATTCAAATTTGATATTTCAAACTTGAAATGGCGGAGACGACAGGATTCGAACCTGTGGTACCCTTTTGGAGTACAACGGTTTAGCAAACCGCCGCTTTCAGCCACTCAGCCACGTCTCCGAAATTACCCTTTTACAGCCGCAGTAGCCGTCTTGGGCAAGACCTAATTCTAACCGCCGGGCAAACTTTGTCAAGGATTGCGGCATCGTACCGAGCAAGCCGAAGTGCCCCTATTGCTTGACACAATTGATTTTTGCTAAGAAAATAGTCAAGTTGCTCGGTACAGCTTCTAAGCTGCAATTACGGCCTAAGGTCTAAACGGAATATTTTGAGTTAAAGTCCGTTTGGTTTGTTCGTTTCTTAAATGAGATTCTTCGCACCATTTAAGAGTCAAGTTACCGCGATCATGATGATCGCGGGTCTTGTTCTTTTGCCAACCGTCAAGATCTCGGCCGTTTCCTTGCCGCGTATCAATAGTTCGCCGGGCGGTCTAGCTGTGATCACCGGTTACGTGCGAGATTTGGGTGGCAGTCCAATCGCGGATGCAACGGTAGCGATCTTTCGAACGGGAACTTCAAAGCTTTTGAAACAGGTCGCGTCGGCTTCGGATGGAAAATTTCTTGCGAAGATACTGCCCGGTAAATATTCCGTAATGGCGGTCGCGCAAGGTTTTAATCCAATGACTATCGCCGACATCGAGATCGGTCAGGCAGCGCATCTTGAGTACGGTTTCAAACTTGAGCGTTCAGGCAGTGGGAACACCCTTCCGGAAAAACGATTGGATCGTAATAATCCAAAATGGAATGTCCGGGCTGCCGCGATAAGCAGGTCGATCTATCAAAACAATGACGGTTCAAAGGTCGAAGTAAACGAAGCCCCGGCTGAACCCGAGCAAGCGAAAAATTCCGGCGGAAAAATACAGACTGTAGCAGCGACCTATTACGCCTTTTCGGATCACGGAAGTTTTACCGGATTCAACGCTGCGTCCCTGATTCCTTTGAAAGAAAACGCGGATCTGATGATCGCGGGGCAAACCGGCATAGGCAAGGATGCGCCGAACCGGGTCGATACTGAGCTTCGTTTCAAACCGGTAGAAGAGCATCAGGTTAGAGTCAGATCTTCGTTTGGAACCCTCGGAACGGTTGCTACAGAAGAAAAAGAAGACAAGCTTGGCCAATTCACGCTGCAGGCAACGGACGAATGGACGATCCGCGACGGCGTCATCCTGGTGTACGGTTTTGACTATTCAAAATTCACGGGTGCGGGGAACGATTCCTCGATCAGCCCGCGCATTGGATTTCAGTTCGATCTTGACGCGAAAACGCGTGTTCGTACGGCGTTCACCACGCAAACCGAAGATCATTCATGGTCGCGTGCTCTCGAGCTTGAAGGCGTTCAGGTCGCCTTCCGTGAACCAGTCGCTGTCGAAGACTTCGTTATTGCAAACGGCAAGCCTTTGATGAACCGCAGCAGCCGCATTGAATTTGGTGTCGAGCGCGTGTTGGATAACAGATCGAGTATCGAATTAAACGCGTTTGTGGACACCGTGTTCGGAAAGGGCGTCGGATTTACGTTTACCCCTTTCGACTCATCTAGTGGCGATTTCACTAAATTGGTCGGAAATCAACAGGGGTCTTCACGTGGTATAAGCTTGGTTTACGCTCGGCGGATAAACGGGCACTTGAGCGCCGCCGCGGGATATAGTTTTGGCCAGGGCCAAAAAATATCAGAGCGAGCGATCACAAATCCGGGCGAGTTTTTTGAGACAGGATTTTTCAGATCGCTTTTTGGCCAACTCGAGGCCGACCTGCCAACGGGAACGAATGTTAGGACGGTTTTCAGACTTTCCCCGGAAGCGACAGTCTTCGCGATCGATCCGTTCCAGGGCCGCTTAGCGATCTATGATCCAGGCCTCAGTATCCTTATTACCCAGAGTTTGCCTACGATGGGTTTACCGGTACATGCCGAAGCCGTGATCGACGCACGCAACGTTTTCGATTTTAGAAGCGGCGTGTTCGGGGAGGACGCGTCGTTGAAGCTAAATTCGGCCGGAAAAATGATTCGGGGTGGGATTTTGGTCCGCTTCTAAGAATGGTAGGTAAAACGAATCTGAAACCGGGGCAACACCCCGGTTTTTTGTTTATTCGGCCACTAACTTTCCAAATTCTTGGATAGGAAATCGAAAATATGTAGAAGGCGAACCGTGGGTCGCCAGGGGTTTAGATAGATCGTGGAAGAAATCGGGGAAATATTGGCATTTTTCTCGGATTTTACGTTCTCAGCGGTGGAACAAATTTTGCGTCTGTTTTTCATGGCGAAGTGTGCCGAAATGAATGAAGGGTAAGGTATTTACAAGTTGGAGTTTGATTTGGCTCGTCGTCGCGGCGCTTTTCGTTGCGGGTGGGGCATTGAATCTATCTCAGCGTGCATTTCAGAGCCTTCCACCCACCGATGGCGTTCTTTGGGTTCAAAGAGATGACGGGATCTTCGCCGAAAAGGTAATAGCGGGCCTCGCGGCTTCACGAGCGGGTATTTCGAAGGGCGATAAGCTTATTGCGATCAGTCTTGACGGTGAAACTTACGATGAAGCGGGTTCCATTTCCGACATTCCCATGTATTTGGATGCAGCGGGCGTCGGGGGTTCGCTCAGCTATTACTACCAAAAGCCATCCTATTCCTTTACAAATAATTTTTATTACGCGGATCTGAAGAGCATCGATACGCTGCCGCGCTGGTCGCCTTCGATCATCATGCTTACGCTTGTGGGTCTGATATGGCTCGGCGTGGGCCTTTTCGTGCTTTTCAAACAAGGGAGCCGATCACCATACGTGCTTCATTTCGCGACCTTGTGCCTGGTGGCCTTTACCTTTCACGTTTATCGGCCGCTAAATTTTGGGCAGGACTTTGACCTTGGGATACAGCTTCTGGATGACGCGGCGTTCGCATTCTTTGTGCCGTTGTTTATCCATTTTTGTTGGCGATATCCTGTTCGAACCTCGGTGTTCGACGATCAAAGGTGGAAAACGATACTTCTTTATGCTCCAGCCACGCTTATCGTTTTAGCGGTTTTTGTCCTCACGCTGGGCCAATTGATCTCTGCGTTCTCGATCGCGGAGACGCTCCGCGGGTTTTCATCTTCGACCGGAGCGTTTCCGTTTCTTAATCAGGTTCTCTTGATACATTTCGTTGCCGGCGTTTCATCCGGCGCCGGAATATTGATCTGGAGATTTTTCAGCGATAAGCAGCCGTTGGTTCGTCAGCGATTGAAATGGGCTCTTTGGGGTACTGTGGTTTCCGTAATTCCGTTGCTCTCGATTCAGATCGCAAGAAGGTTTTTGTATTTGCCTGACGACCTGTTGACAACTGCGATAACTACACTTCCTCTTGCTTTGATCCCACTTAGCTTTGGCCACTCGGTTGTTCGCTACCGATTAATGGACGTTGACGTAGTCGTTCGACGGGCTCTTGTATATGCAATGACGACCGTTGCGATTGCGATGCTCATCGGCATCGTCGCTTTGGTCCTCGTCCTGTTGCTCGGGGTCGACGCCAATCTTTCAACGACAGAGAAAGTTTTGCGCGCGATCATAGCCATCATCGCAATGGCCGGGATAGTGATGCTCGGCGAGCCACTAAAGAACTATTTGCAGGAACGAGCGAACCGTTTCTTTTATGGTGAACGGTACGATCTGCGTCAAGGTTTGCTTGATTTCGGCCGTACGCTCTCAGCGACCACCGCGCTCGAACCCCTGCTCGATGGTTTGATCGCCAGGCTCAAGCAGGTTCTCGATGTCGAAAAGGTGGCCGTTTTCATCGAAGACGAAAGAATGACCGGCCAGTTCCGGACCGCTCGTTCGGCTGGCCTAAGCGACGAATTCAAGGTACCGGCCGACTTTCGACAAATGATCCGTCAAAAATCGGCTGATAAGGGCGTTGTTCGCGCGGATGAATTCGACATAAATGACACTGAGGCACCGATCAGCGAAACAAATGGCGGTTCGCCTTATCGAAGCGAGCTTCACTATTTTGTTCCGTGTGTGGTTCGCAGCAAGATGGTTGCCGTTATCGGTCTGGGCCGGGCGAGTGACGGTTCATTGTTATCCACGGAAGATCTTGAGATCCTTCGAACAGTTTCAGGTTATATTGCGGTCGCCATCGAGAATAGCCGGCTTTATCAGGAACAACAGGAGCAGACAGAGGAACTCGCATTACTCAAAGAGTTCAATGAATCGATCGTCGAATCGGTTAATGTCGGCTTGTTGGCCGTCGACGAAGATGGCTGTATTACGCGTTGCAATTCCACGTTCGAAGAATTGATGGAGATGCCAAGGGAAGACGCCGTTGGAAAGCCGGTCGAAGATATTTTTGACGAGAGCTTTGCGTTGAATCTGTCGAACATCCTCGGCAAGTCGCGTTGGCACCTGACCGAGATCCGAAATGCTTACAAACTACACACATACAGTGCAGCCGGCAATTCACTGATCTTGAACGTCGCGGTTGCTCCGCTTAGATCTGTTTCAAATGCCCAAACCGGGGCTATCGTGGTTCTAGAAAATGTGACTGCACGCGTTAAGCTTGAGGAAACGCTCCAGCAGAGCGAAAAACTTTCGAGCATTGGATTGCTTGCCGCTGGGGTCGCACACGAGGTCAATACGCCGTTGACGGGTGTTTCAAGTTATACGCAAATGCTGCTCGGAATGGTTCCGGAAACCGATCCAAAACATGCCTTGCTTCAGAAAATGCAACGGCAGACCGACCGCGCGTCGAACATTGTCGGCAATCTTCTGAATTTTTCACGAACCGGTACTGCGATCGAATCCGCGGAGATCGACGTTAACAAACTTCTCAACGACACACTCCAACTTCTCGAACCACAAATGCGGAAATCGAATGTTGAGATCGTTAAGAATTATTCGAACGATCCTACTCGAATTTTTGGAAACGCCGGAAAATTGCAGCAGGTTTTCACTAACCTGATCCTTAATGCCAGGGACGCTATGATAAGCGGCGGCAGGATCACTTTGGAAACAAAAGCTAACGGCGACAATGAAGTACACGTTTCCGTCATAGACACCGGCGAAGGAATTCCGCCGGAGAACCTGACTAAGATTTTCGATCCGTTCTTTACTACGAAAGGCGTTGGCAATGGCACCGGACTCGGCCTTGCCGTAACGTACGGGATCGTTCAGGAGCATGGGGGCACGATTGAAGCCCGAAATGGCGACGAAGGAACTGTATTTCTATTAAGCTTCCCGGCAACTCGACGAAATCGTCAAAGAGCGGTTAGTTAAATTCCGCTGACCTGACGCGGTAAACCCTTCCGAAATACACAGAAGTCACAAACGCAGCGAACATTATCGCAGCGGCCGTCCAGAAGGTGCGAAAAAGCGATGCATCGTCCACTCGGCCTACGGCATTGTTCAATAAGACGCCGCACGCCAGTGGGCCGACAACGCGCGCTAGACTTGCGGCCGACTGCAAGAGGCCGAGCGACTTGCCTTGCTGCGATTCATCAGCGGTTTTTGAAGCGAGGCTTGTTAAACCTGGCGACGCGATTGAGTTGCCCACCGCAAAGCCGGCAATTCCAAACAGGAGTACGGTCAGGCCACCTGCTTCCGCGCTAATAAATGGGACCAGAAACAAACTAATTACAAGCAGCAGGCTCCCGGCGATTATCAGATTCGATTCGCCAAATCGCGTAGCAAGCCGACCAAAAACAAGTCCTTGCATAACCGCCGCGAGCACGCCGACATACGCGAGCAAATAACCGGTTCCATCGGCGCCATAGCCGAACTTGACCATTGTGTAATAGGCGAATGCCGTCGTCATGAATGAGAAAGCCGTGACGAGCAGGAAGTATTCGATCGTCACAAGTGTAAATTGGCGGTTCGCGAAGACGCTTGCCAGCTCAGACCATCGGCTCTTTTTTTCAACTGACGGATCGTGCGGCCGCACGACGCGGGATTCCGGAAGTATGAAATAGAGCAATAACGCATTTAGCAAGCTCAATCCGGCAGCAAACAGGAAGGGCACGCGCATCCCGAACCTACTTAATATTCCGGCGAGTCCCGGCCCCAGGATAAACCCAAGTCCGAACGCCATTCCGAAAAGGCCCATACCGCGAGCTCGATTTTCACGAGACGTTACATCGGCGATATATGCCTGCGCAGTCGAAAGGTTTCCGCCCGTGGCGCCTGCCAAAAGGCGGCCGGCATATATCATCCAAAGCGAGCCAGCGGTTCCGATCATTATGTATCCGATGCTCGAACCCAGGATCGTAAAAAACAGGATCGGCCGCCGGCCGTAACGGTCGGAAAGGTTTCCCCAGATCGGTGAAAACGCGAACTGCATGAACGAATACGAGGCGACCAGAAGGCCGATATCGATCGGAGATGCCTGAAATTCTTCCGCGAAAAAGGTAAGCAGCGGAATAACGATCCCGAACCCGACGAGGTCAATAAAGATCGTTAAGAAAATGATCAGCAGCGGCCGGGTAAGAAATTTATCGTCTTTGGCAGCTGCGTCTGAAATGTCGTTCATCTAAGTCGAGAGTCCATCCGACACAGGCAAATGGATCGTCTTATTGTAAGATAGCAATAGAAAACTAAAATTCAATTCGTATGAGATTTTCGCGATGGGAAAATATTTGAGTAAAGCTTCGTTCATCCTCGTCGTTCTTAGTTTGTTCGTTATGCATCAGGAAACACCGGCAGCCCCGAGAAAGACCTCAAAGGCCAGGTCGGTCCAGGCACAAAAACAAACTGCGTCACCTGAGATCAGTTATACGGTTTCGATGTCAAAGCCCGCAACGCACTTGCTCGAGGTCGAAATGCGGGTTCGCTGGAATCAGATGCCATCTTCATTCGAGCTTAAGATGCCGGTATGGACGCCGGGAAGCTACCTCGTTCGCGAGTACGCAAGACACGTGCAGGATTTTGCTGTTAAGAATTCGTCCGGTACGACTCTCGACTGGCAAAAGACAAACAAGAATACCTGGCAAATACGAACAAGCGGAGCAAAGGAGATCGTCGCAACATATCGCGTTTACGCCAATGAGTTGACGGTACGCACCAATGAGTTGAACGACGATCATGCTTTTTGGAACAACGCGGCACTTTTGATGTTTCCGAAAGACCAGCTTAAGGCGGCCTCGACCATTAAGGTCCTGCCATTCGGAACGTGGCGCATCGCCACCGGCTTGCCAGTAGTCACGGGCAGCGAAAACACATTTCAAGCCGCGAACTTCGATATTCTCTACGATTCGCCCTTCGAGGTAAGTAATTTTCAGGACATATCGTTTACCGTGCAAGGCAAACCTCATCGGATCGTGATGTCCGGCGAGGGCAATTACGACCTTAAAAAACTTTCGGTCGACATATCCAAGATCGTCGAAGAAGCTTACAAGATCTTCGGTGAGCTGCCGTACGAAAACTACACGTTCATCACCAATCTTCGCGGCGGCGGCGGCCTCGAACATTTGAATTCGACTGCTCTTCAATATGACAAGTTCGGATTCAAGCCTGAGTCGCGGTACAAGGATTTTCTTGGCCTAGTAGCACATGAATATTTTCATGCGTGGAACGTAAAGCGCCTTCGTCCGGATGCACTCGGGCCTTTTGATTACGAGAATGAAAATTACACAAAACTCCTTTGGTTTGCCGAGGGCGGCACCGAATATTTTTCGGGTCTTTTGCTTCGCCGCTCGGGCTTATTGACGGAAAAAGAATTTCTCTCTGGCAAGGCAGCAGGCATCAAGGACCTCCAAGAAAGGCCCGGCCGATTGGAAACCAGTCTTGAAGAGGCAAGCTTCGATGCCTGGATCAAGTACTACCGTCAGGACGAGAACGCGGTCAATAATCAGATCTCATATTACGACAAGGGTGAGATCGTTAGCATGATGCTCGATATCACGATCCGGACGGCGTCAAATGGCGCCAAGTCACTCGACGACGTGTTGCGGACACTGTATAACGACTACTTCAAGAAAGGGAAAAACTATACACCACAAGATCTTCAAAAGGCCGCCGAACAAGCTGCCGGCCGGAGCCTAGATGATTTTTTTTCGAAGTATGTTCGGGGCGAAGCGGAAATAGACTATGGCCAGATATTTTCCGGCATCGGCCTGCAGCTTAAGGAAACCGGCGGTGCACGTAACCGGTCTTACATCGGCGCAAATCTGGCAGACGATAACGGACGGCTTATGGTGCGTTCGGTGCCTGCGGGAACGCCTGCTTATGAACAGGGCCTGAATTCCGGCGATCAGATCCTCGCTATAGATGGATATCGCGCAAGCCAGAATATCCTGCAAAACTACATTTCCGACCGCAAACCCGGAGATAAGGTCCGGCTGACCATCTTTCGATTCGATAAGATGCGGGATATCGAATTCACGCTCGGAAATGATCCGCGTCGCGAATACAGCATTGTGAAGTCCGATAATGCAGGCGATAAGGAGCGCGCTCTTTATCGCGCTTATATGAACGCCGAATTATAGAATGGCAACGAATCAAACTTACCGATCTATTCATGTGTTCGTCGTGACCGCATTTCAGATCATCGTATCCGCTTGCGCGCCGACAGATGCTCCACAACCGACGATCGCACCGACTTCGCTCAGTCAGGTCCCTGCGGTTCGTTTTAATTACCGATACGAAGCAGACGTGCCGCCGCCGACCGAAACTGCGAAAGCCTCGGCCGAAGAGCGAAATGCCGCTGTCCAGTCTGACTTCGATCAAAATCGAGCTCAGGAAGTGCTGGATAAAACATTCGCTTCGGCAAACGGAAAACGTATTGCGGCGCTTTATCACCGCCTTGGCGACCTGCCATCCGAATTTCGGCTCGATATGTACGGGGACGACGGAAAGCTGCTGCACAAGATGACGGCCGACCTAATGGCTGTTCACTTTCCAGATACTATCCGATGGTCGCCGGATTCCGAGAGTCTCGCTTTTGTTGCGATGATCCGAGGAGTGCAAAACGAACCTGAAGTTTCAGGCACGCCTCCTGACCTAAGCACTCCGGCGAATACCGCGAGCAATGTGGACCCGGAAGCAAACGCGGGCGACGCCAATGCGAACACATTAGCTGCTCCTACACCGGCAGCGCCCACCGGGATCCTTACATTTCGCACTGAACAGATCTACATTTCGAATGCAGACGGTTCCTCGGTTAAATCGGTCACGCAAACCGATGGGCTTATATATTTTTATTACGCGTGGGCACCGGACAGTTCAGCATTGGTGGCCCTTGCCTCGACACAGCGCGAATGGCAGTTTCTGCAGTTTCGTGCCGAAACCAACGGCGAGATATTTGTCCCCGTCGGAAGGCCGAGGATCGTGGAAAAGAATGGCCGCGAACGGCGGCTTGATGACGGATTGTCGGCTGTGCATCCTGTATGGTCACCGGATTCGACAAAGATCGGGTGCGCGTTCGACACGCAGATCCGCGTTTACGACGCGGGCGGAACGTCGCCAACGCAGGCCGCGATCCCTCTTCGTAACCAACTGCTTATCTCGTCACAGGCATACGATAGAGAGCAGCAACAGAAGCTTAATGCCGATCAGACCCCGGAATCGAATGCAAACGTTCAGGTCTCGACGTTACCGGACGAAAAATCTTTGGTCTCGTTCAATCCGATCGTTACGCTCGCGTGGCCGGAAGATAGCACGCTTTACTTTCAAACCGCGTTCGTGAAACGCATGAAGAAAGAGATCGACAGCGTCACTAGCTTTCCTCGATGGCACCGCCTGATTTTTACGCCACAGGCAACCACCAACAGGTAACTTATGGAACGAAGATCTGTCGAAGAAGTGTACGAACGAAACGAATTGATTCGCGGCCGTCTGAATGAGGTCCTGGGTTCGTTAAATGAAGCCCAGTTGAATAATTTGCCGGAAGGCGAGAAATGGACGATCGCAAATGTCGTCGAGCATGTCGCAGTTGTCGAATCAAACATGATCCGGATATGCGCCAAATTACTTGGCAAAGCAGAAGCGGAAGGCAAGATGGGCCACGGATCGATAGCAAATTCTGCAAGCTTTAAGGAAAAAGCGGCGGAGGTAGCTACGCTTAAACTAGAAGCTCCGGAATTCGTACAGCCGACCTGCAAAAAGACGATAGATGAATCGCTGGAAAAAATGAACGAAAACAGGTCGATGCTGCTGAAGCTAAAGTCTCAGTTCGAGAAATTTGATTCAACGGGCCATTGTTTTCCGCACCCATTTTTCGGGGATCTGTCAGCCGCTGAATGGCTGACCTTGATCGGCGGCCATAAGGCGAGGCATATCAAACAGATAGAAAAGCTGGCGGAAAAAAGATAAAAAATCGCCCTGGTTACGAGGAGGGCTAATAACCAGGGCGCGTGTCCAAACAAAAGCTCCAACTATCCGGTTGATCGTATTGAAGCCGATAGTTCGATGATTTCCGGCATCAAATTGGTTGCCGGATTTTGTTTTAGGGAATACAGCCTTTGGCTTCAAGTTAACTGGATCTCGTGGTAAAGTCTGTCATTCTGAAATTGAGCATTTCGAGCGAATAGGGATGTGAAATTGTATGGACAAGTTTTTGATACGGGGCGGACGGCCATTACGTGGCCGGGTTGAGATAAGCGGGGCAAAAAATTCGGCACTGCCATGCCTTGCGGCGACACTTTTGACGGCCGAAACGGTTACCCTTCACAACGTTCCCTATGTTAAAGACCTGATCACCCAAAGACGGCTGCTGGAAGACCTTGGTGCGACCGTTCTGACCCCGGAACTCCGAACTCACAAAGTAACTGCAAAGAATATCGAGACATTCGAAGCGTCCTACGAGCTTGTCAAAACGATGCGTGCCAGCGTGCTGGCCCTCGGACCTTTGCTTTCGCGGTTTGGTAAAGCAAAGGTAAGTTTGCCGGGCGGTTGTGCCATCGGTACGAGACCGATCGACCTTCACTTAAAAGCATTTGAAAAACTTGGCGCCGTCGTATCACTCGAGTCCGGCGACGTAATGGCGACGGCTCCCAAAGGAAGACTTCAGGGAGCCGACATCCATTTTGATAAGGTTACTGTCACGGGTACCGAAAACGTGATCATGGCTGCCGTGTTGGCAGGCGGCACGACGACGATCCGAAACGCCGCACGCGAACCAGAGATCGAAGACCTTGCGGCGTTGTTGATCAAGATGGGCGCAAAGATCTCAGGCGCCGGAACCGATACGATCAGGATCGACGGGGTCGATGAATTAAATGGAGCCGAGCATTCGATAATTCCCGACCGGATCGAGACAGGGACATTCATAGTTGCCGCCGCGATGACAGACGGCGAACTAGAGGTGGCGAAATGTCAGCCGCGGCATCTCGAAGCAGTTATCGAACAGCTTCGTAAAACTGGAGTTAACATAGAAAACCTCGACGAAACCACGCTCAAGGTCACACGCGATCGGGCAGGGTTGAAGTCAATTGACGTAACCACCGAGCCGCATCCATTGTTTCCGACCGACATGCAGGCACAGTATATGGCGCTGATGACACAAGCCGAAGGAACTTCCATTATCACCGAAACGATCTTCGAAAATCGCTTCATGCACGCATCTGAGCTAATCCGCCTTGGTGCCGACATTTCTATATCTGGAAATCACGCCACCGTGAGAGGAGCTTCAAAGCTGACCGGCGCGCGGATAATTGCCTCCGACCTTAGAGCGTCAGCCTCCCTCGTGTTGGCCGGGCTTGCCGCAGACGGCGAGACAACCATCGACCGCGTCTATCACATTGACCGCGGTTACGAAACGATAGTTCGGAAATTCCGCTCATTGGGCGCCGATATAGAACGGGCCAGCGACCAACTGACCGACGAGTCGGTTTAACATTCTCGGGGTGCTTGTGATTTAATTGCCTTATCTGACCATGAGTGGTGAAAACTGCATTTTCTGCAAGATAATTGCGGGCCACATTCCATCGAAACGCGTCTTCGAAGATGACAAAAGCATCGCGTTTGATGACCTTAACCCGCAAGCGCCAACACACATCCTGCTGATACCGCGAGAACATGTAGATTCTCTTGACAAAGCTTCCAACGCGGAAGAATTGGGCGATCTTCTTCTAGCCGCGGCGAGCATTGCGCGTGAAAAGGGTTTTGCCGAAAACGGCTATCGCATCGTGATCAACACTAACAGCGACGGCGGTCAGACGGTATTTCATCTTCATGTTCACCTCCTTGCAGGCCGACCGTTTGTTTTCCCACCGGGATAGATCCAGCGTCGGAATTTATGAAATTTGTTTTTTGCACATTGATATGTCTATCGCTCGCCTTTGCGTCTTCGGGCTGTTCACGAGGCTCAGGCGGCGCAAATGCAAACCAAATTTCTAGTGACCAGGGCCAGCATTACACCGATGCAAATCAAGCATTTACGGACGGCACTGCACTTTTGGACGAAGGCGATACCGACCGTGCGATTGATATTCTCAATCAGGCAGTCAAACTCAATCCGGATCTTGCCGACGCATATTTCCGTCTCGGCATCGCATACGGCCTGGTCGAAGCCCGCGACGCGACTATCGTCGAAGAGGACGTGAATGCGGAAACGCCCGCACCCGAAAAGGGAAAAAAACTTAACTCTGTCATTGCTTTTGAACACGCGATTGACGGTTACAAAAAGATCGTCGCCGTCAACAAAGAAGACCACGCTTCATGGTTCAACCTGGGCCGGTCGTATAACAAACTGAATAAAGATAACGACGCCCTCGAAGCATTTCGGGAAGCAGTTCGGCTCAATCCCGAAGATACCGAATACCAGACCGCCCTCGGAGCAATTCTCATCAAACTTGCTCGCTACCGCGAAGCGGTCGCACCGCTCAAAAAAGCGCTCGAGATCGATCCGGAAAACGTCGAGGCCCAGGAATTTCTCGAGGACGCCGAGGCCGGCCGCAGCCGTGTAAACTATACCGGCACACCGAAACCGAGTAATTCGAATGTGAACGCAAATGCGAACCTTTCGAATGTAAATTCATCGTCGAACACCGAAGAGAAACCTAACTCTAACAATTCAAATAAGCCGCCGTCGACACCGCGCCCGACCCCAAAAACGATCCAGTAGTGCATCGAAATTACACACGCTGATGTCGGCGTGTATCAACTTGACATTCGGCCGCCCAAAATATCATAGTTAGCGCGGCCTTCCTATGAAGATCGAACTCGCTGAAGAGCAAACACTTACGCTTGAACGTAAGATCCAAATGCACGAGGCCCGTGAGGCCATCATCGACCGGCTTGCGCGCGACCTTCCCGAATCGATCGAGCTTGAGCGTTTCCTTAATGTCGTCGTTTCCGAGCTCGGCCGAATGCTTCAAGCCGATCGCTGCGACCTGCTTCAATTCAACGACGGAAACGAGCTCCGTATCAGCCATGAGTGGCGGCGCGACAACAAGGTCCCTTCGAGCAAAGGCACCGTCATCCCGATCAATTCCGAAAAGCTTTCCGACCGTTTCGACATTCGCAAACCTATCAAGATCAACGACACCGCAACGACGAAAGACCCAACGCTCAAATTCTTTGCAAAAGCGCTCGGTACGCGTTCGCTGCTCGTCATCCCGATCATCAAGGGCGAAACGGTGCTTGGCCTCATCGGTCTTCACGACACCAAGCGGCCGCGCATCTGGCTCGACGAGGAGGTCACGTTTCTTGAGTCGATCGCGCGTCATCTTGTTATCGGTTATCAATACACGAATCTTTATGTCGTGCAGGAGCGCGAGTCGCGGCGAACAAATGCACTTCTTGAGATCGCAAACACGCTGAATTCGCACTCCGACTTCAACGAAGTTTCCGCACGCGTTATCGAACGGGCCATCACGCTCGTCGGTGCCGATTACGGAGCGCTGGGCGTGCTCGACGAAGCGGGCAAAAAGATCTCGCTCGCATCGTTTAAATCCGCCGAAGGCATCAAGCCGAGCCGCGTCCTGAAGATGGTCGAGTCGCACGGCAAATCTCTGAACATCGATACGTTCGCGGCCGTTAGTGAACTCATCCGCGACGGAAAAACGATGGCGGTGAGCGATTCCCAACTGCCGCTCCCGATCCGTCTGCTTTTCAATACGCAGCTTGGTGGTAAGGCCGCGTTGCTGTCGCCCGTACGTGTTGGCGGTTCCACGTTCGGTTTGCTCGGCTTCGTTTGGAGCAAAGAAACTTCGTTGGGACCGCCCTTGAGCGAGACCAGCTTTCCGCCGAGGTGATGCGGCTCAAAAGCGAGCTTCACCAACGCCGCAGCGAGATAATCGGCCAGGCACCCGCGATACATCGAGCGATCGAGATGGCGTTGAACGTAGCCGGCACGAACACAACCGTGCTCGTTCAGGGTGAATCCGGCACCGGCAAGGAACTGCTTGCGAACCTGATCCATTTCAATTCCGGCCGCGAGAAGAAACCGTACGTTAAGATCAACTGCGGAGCGATACCCGAAACGCTTCTCGAATCCGAACTTTTCGGCCACGAGAAAGGTTCGTTCACCGATGCCCGTTCGCAGCGGATCGGCCGCTTCGAAGAGGCCGACGGCGGCACGCTTTTCCTCGACGAGATCGGCGAAATGTCGCTGAGCGCCCAGGTGCGGCTGCTTCGCGTGCTGCAGGACGGCGAGATCA
>QHXS01000206.1 GCA_003223975.1 Acidobacteriota bacterium | reverse complement strand
TAAACAAGGAAGCACATCAACACCGCAAGAGGAAATGCGAGGCTCAGCGGAACAAAGTCCGGCATTCCGGGAATGAATTGGCTGATTCGCGTGATATGCGCCGCGGGCCCGATCTCGGCGGTTTGCATGATCGGGTCGCCCGGGATCTTATAAAAATATTGAGTGAAATAGCTGACCAGCGCGACGCCGATGAAGTTCAGCATGATCGTGTTGATCACTTCATGCGAGCCGAATTTCGCCTTCAGGATTCCCGGGATCGCTCCCCAGATCCCGCCGGCCGCTACCGCCGTGAAGAAGCAAAGCGTTACCAGCAATATCGTGGGCAGGCTGTACCAGGACCAGTTCTCTTCCTTGCCGAAAATATTAACGATCGTTCCGCCAAACTTTATGCCGACCCACGCCGTTGCAAATGCGGCGACGTAGAGTTGCCCTTCGGCACCGATATTCAACAAACCGCAGCGAAATGCCACGGCAACCGCAAGGCCGGTAAAGATCAACGGCGTCGCGATAAAAAGGGTGTACCCGAGGTCATTTAACGATCCGAAAGAATTGCCGATGAGGTGGTAAAAGGCCGTGAACGGATTGTCGCCGATAAGTAAGACGATCAAGCCGCCAACAACAAAAGCGGCAAGAACAGCAATCAGCGGCCAAAGCACCTCGCGGAAAATGTTCATAAACAAGCTTCAGCCGGGTCGTTCGGCCGAACTGAACTGAATGAATAGCAGAATTGCGACTTAAATATAACCGACAAAAGGCAAAACTGTCACTCGAAAAGCCAAAAAAACCCATAAAACCCTTGCAAATTGATCTCCGTATTGACTTGACAATCTTACGCTCATATTTTATTATTGTCCTAGGCTAATTGACTAGCCTTAAATCCAAATCAATACGTATCTTTTTTGGAGGAAAATACAATGAAATTAACTAAATACGAACCATTTCGGGAGCTTCGAGGCCTTCATGACGAAATGAACCAGCTCTTTTCCGGTTTTGGAAAGGGCTTCGATGCGAACGAATTTGCCCGGGGCGCGTGGGCACCGAGTGTAGATATTTTTGAGGATCAGGAAAAACTGATCGTTGAAGCTGAACTTCCGGGAATGAACCGGGAGGACTTCGAGCTTTCGGTTGAGAATAACGTCTTAACGCTGAAAGGCGAGCGAAAATTCGAAAAGAAGGACGAACGCGATAATTACCATCGCGTCGAACGCCAGTATGGCTCGTTCGTTCGGCAATTTACTCTGCCGCAAACCATAACCGCGGAAGGTGCAACTGCCGATTTCGAGAACGGCGTACTTCGTGTTTCGCTTCCGAAGCGTGAAGAGACAAAGGCCCGGAAGATCGAGATAACCGGCGGAGGCGCTAAAACGATCGAGGCCGACACAAAAAGCGGCGCGGCGAAAGCCTGATTTGGTCGCTTACTGAACTAAGTGAGACGCAGGGTCTGACATTAAATGTTGCTCTGCGTCTCACGCTTCTCTGGAGTAGAATGAAGTTATGAGATTCGATAGGTTTACCATCCGCGGCCAGGAGGCCGTGCAAGAAGCCATCGGTGTAGCTGAAAAGAACCAAAATCAGCAGGTCGAGCCGGAGCATATTCTTCAAGCGATGCTCGACCAAAAGGAAGGCGTTCTTCGACCTATCCTCGGAAAGATCGGAGCAAATCCCGCAGCTATTGTCACCGAGCTTCAAGCGGCCATCGAAAAATTTCCGAAGGTTTCCGGCGGCCAACAATACTTCAGTTCGCGTACGAACACGATCTTCCAGGACGTGCTGAAGATCGCCGAAAAGATGGAAGACGAGTACATCTCGACCGAACATCTTCTTCTGGCGATCGCCGATGAAAAGGCAGGCGACGCCGGCCGAATTCTTCGCTCCAACGGTGTGTCGCATGAAGATTTGGAAAAGGTCATCACGGACATGCGCGGCGGCAGCCACATTACCGACCAGAATGCGGAAGAGAATTTTCAGGCGCTTGAAAAATACGCGCAAGATCTGACAGAACGTGCGCGGAAAGGAAAGCTTGATCCGGTCATCGGCCGTGACGACGAGATCCGGCGTGCGATCCAGATACTTTCACGTCGAACGAAAAATAATCCCGTATTGATCGGCGAACCGGGCGTCGGGAAGACGGCTATCGTTGAAGGCCTGGCGCAGAGAATAGTTTCAGGCGACGTTCCAGAGACCTTGAAGAACAAGCGACTGGTTTCGCTCGATCTTGGTTCGATGCTTGCCGGAGCGAAATACCGCGGCGAGTTTGAAGACCGTTTAAAAGCCGTTCTAAAGGAGATCGAAAAAGCAGAGGGCCAGATCATACTTTTCATTGATGAGCTCCATACGCTTGTCGGCGCCGGGGCAAGCGAGGGCGCTATCGATGCCTCGAACATGCTCAAACCCGCGCTTGCCCGCGGTACTCTGCGAGCGGTCGGTGCGACGACACTGAACGAATATCAAAAATACATCGAAAAGGATAAAGCCCTCGAACGCCGTTTCCAACAGGTCTATATTGGCGAGCCAACGGTCGAAGACACTATTGCGATTCTTCGAGGGTTAAAAGAACGCTACGAAGTGCACCACGGCGTGCGTATTAAAGACGCCGCGATCGTCGCAGCAGCGACGCTTTCGAACCGGTACATTACGGACCGATTCCTGCCGGACAAAGCCATTGACCTGATCGACGAAGCTGCTTCGCGAATTCGCATCGAGATCGACTCGCTTCCGCAAGAGATCGACGTTCTGGAACGCGAAATACTGCAGCTTGAGATCGAAAAACAGGCGCTTTCGCGTGAGACCGACGCGAAATCGAAAGAACGGCTAGACGACATCGAAAAGCGCATTGCCGATCTGCAGGAAAAATCTTCGGCGATGAAAGCCAAGTGGCAATCAGAAAAGGAAGAGATCGAGAAGATGCGCACCGCCAAGGAACAGCTTGAGCAGGCAAAACTCGAACTCGAGCAGGCGCGACAAGCGGGCGATCTGACAAAGGCTGCCGAGCTGCAGTACGGACGAATCCCGGAGATCGAAAAATTACTCGAAACGGAACAAAAACGTCTCGGCGAGCTTCAGCAGGACGGCGTTTTCCTCAAAGAGGAAGTCGACGAAGAGGACGTTGCCGAGGTCGTCGCGAAATGGACCGGCGTTCCGGTCTCTAAAATGCTTGAAGGCGAGATGCAAAAGCTCGTCGCTATGGAAGAGAATTTGAGCAAGCGCGTTATCGGGCAGGACGAAGCGCTTCAGGCGGTTGCAAATGCGGTCCGGCGCGCGCGGGCAGGATTGCAGGACCCGAATCGGCCGGTCGGTTCGTTCATATTCCTTGGCCCGACTGGCGTGGGCAAGACCGAGACGGCGCGTGCATTGGCGGAGTTCCTATTTGATGATGAACGCGCAATGGTGCGGCTCGACATGTCCGAGTACATGGAAAAGCATGCGGTCGCGCGAATGATCGGTGCGCCGCCGGGATATATTGGCTATGAAGAAGGCGGCCAGCTGACCGAAGCGGTTCGTCGGCGGCCATATTCAGTTGTGCTGTTTGATGAGATCGAAAAAGCGCACCCCGATGTGTTCAACGTGCTTCTTCAGATACTGGACGACGGCCGACTCACCGACAGCAAGGGCCGTGTCGTCGACTTCAAGAACACGGTATTGATAATGACGTCTAATCTCGGTTCACGTGAGATCCAGGCTTCGACCGAAAACCCGTTGGCAGACCGGAATATCCGGACAGACGTTTTGCAGGTCCTGCGTGATCATTTCAAACCGGAGTTTTTGAACCGCATCGACGACATCGTTGTCTTCGAACAGTTAACCAAGGACGAGATCGCGAAGATCATCGATGTGCAGCTGGAGAAGCTGCGAAAAAACCTCGAAGAACGCGGGATCGCGATCGAGCTTGATCAGTCGGCGAGAGATCTGCTTGTTCAGGAAGGTTATGATCCGGTTTACGGTGCACGTCCGTTGAAGCGGGCGATACAATCGCTGATCCAAAATCCGCTCGCGGTGAAATTGCTCAACGGCGAGATCGGCAGCGGCCAGACCGTGCGTGTGGGTGCAGAGAACGGCGAGATGAAATTCGTTCCGAAAGGTGCAGACGTGAAAACGGCAGAAACGCGACCCGGCTCCGCGAGGGCATCCCGAAGCGGATAGGGCGGTAATGGAGCGTGTGGCAGAAGCCTGACCGTAAGGGAGGGCTAGATCAGGGCTTCGATCGTTGAGCCCTTCCTTACGGTCGGGCTTCTGCAATATATAATGTTCAGACGAAAGAAAATGAGTGAAAAAGACATCCTTGACGAAATGCTCGACGACGAGAATTTCAAGATACCTGTGAACGACAAGCGTCGATTTAACGCGGACGGCGAACGTGTGGCGGATGATCCTGAGCCAAGAAATACCGAGCCTGTAAAGTCGCAGTTAGAGCGCCAGCTTGAAGAAAAGCTGAAGGCCGAGACCGAACGCCGCGAGGCCGCCGAGTCAAAGCTTGTCGGTGTCCAGGCGAAATTCGAAGAGGCCAAGGCCGGCCTCGAAAAAGAGACCGCTGAAATGCGCGAACGGTTGAAAAAGTCGCTTGAAGGCAAGGCAAAGCAGGAGCAGTTCAACTTTCTTGAGACGCTTCTACCGGTTCTCGACAATCTAAACCGCGCCGTGGCGGCAAGTGAGTCTGATCCCGATATCGAACATCTTCGAACCGGCGTGATAGGGACGGCCCGCAGCTTTGAACAGGCTTTGCTAAGCGTCGGCGTCGAAACGGTTTCTTCTGTCGGTGCCGTTTTCGACCCGGAAATTCACGAGGCAGTCGATACGACACCGGTAGAAGCTGAAGATGACGGCAAGATCATTGCCGAGTATTCAAAAGGTTATAAACTGGGCGACCGGCTTTTGCGGCCGGCACGCGTTCAGGTCGGCAAAGCGAAGGCCCAAACCGCCGGCGAATAAGAAGCGGCGCAAGCCGCCCTTCCTGGCTGATACTTATCGCGCTATATTAAGCGACGATCAGTATGTACGCCCCAGGACTAAATTGTTTTCGCTATTCGGGCGAAATGGTATTATGTATTCGGGCGTGCGAAACCTCCCTCCTTTGCATCCAATGTTCCGGGAATAATAGAAGTTTTATATGGCAGACATAGATGCGTACAAAGATAAATTTAGCGAGAGCGGACAGCGTGTTTTAGAGACCGCGCTGAACGCATCGAAACGGCGCGACCAAAACTACGTTTCGATCGAACACATACTGCACGCGGTCGCAAACGAAGAGGAGGAGTTGTTCACCTCGACGATGCGCGATCTCGCAGTCGACCCGCGTTCGGTCAGGCTGCTGATCGAGAAAAGGATGGAAACCGGCCGGCAGCATACCGGGACGGGATATCGCATCGCGCCCGAGACCACGGAATTATTCAAACGCGCGATGGACCGCGCACGTTCACAAGGCCGACGCGTCATAGACGGCAGCGATATTTTTTACGTTCTTTCAAACGACGAACGCAGCGTTTTGAACGACGTGCTCCAAAATCTTGGCGTGCCCTCTGACGAGGTTGCGCAGACGGCCAGGACACGGATTCGAAAGCGCGAAAAAGAAGAAGAACGCACGAGACAAAAATTTGAGCTTCCATCATTCCTTCGTCACTTCGGCGTCTCGATGAACAAGCTCGCCCGGCAGGACAAGATCCCGCCAACGATCGGCCGCGAGAAAGAGATCCTTCAAATGATCGAGATCCTTTCGCACAAGGAAAGGTCGAATTCGCCGATGCTTGTCGGCGAACCGGGCGTTGGTAAAACCGCGGTTGTCGAGGGCCTCGCGAGGTTGATCGAGCTCGAACCGGAAAAAGTTCCGGCACGGCTGCGTGATTCGCATATCGTCCAGCTTCAGATGGGCGGCCTGGTTGCGGGCACTATGCTCCGCGGAATGTTCGAAGAGCGGATCAAGGGCATCATCGACGAGGCGCACACGATCATCGGTGCCGGTGCCGCGATGGGCACGACGAGCGATGCCGCGAATATGTTCAAGTCGTCGTTGGCTCGAGGTGAGCTGCGCATTATCGGCGCCACGACGATGACCGAATACAAGGAATATATCAGTGAAGACGAGGCGCTCGCGCGTCGTTTCCGCCTTGTCAAGGTCGAAGAGCCGACGATCGATGAAACG
>QHXS01000205.1 GCA_003223975.1 Acidobacteriota bacterium | reverse complement strand
ACGCGCTCAATTTTCCTGCGGCGATACTTCTGCCACCGTTCTTCGATCCGGATGCACCGCCGGTCGTAAATTACGGCAGCATCGGCTCAGTGATCGGTCACGAGATCAGTCACAGCTTTGACGCGACAGGCGCGCTGTTTGACGCTCAGGGTAAGCTCGCGAATTGGTGGACCCCAACCGATCTTGCGCATTTTCAGGATTCGGCAAAAAAACTCGCCGCCCAGTACGACACCTATGAAGCTCTCCCGGGCCTGAACATTAAAGGCCGACCTCGCTGGCCTCGCCGCGGCGTACGATGGCTACCGTGCAGCTTACGGCGGAAAGGAAGCACCAACGGCGAACGGCCTGACCGGGGATCAGCAATTCTTTGTAGCTTTTGGGCAGGCTCACGGAGCAAAGATGCGGCCGGAACTGCTTCGGCAGATCGTGATGACTGACGGCCATGCGCCCGACCGCTGGCGTGCATACACTGTCAGGAACATCGATGCATGGTACTCCGCATTCAACGTTCAACCGGGGAAGAAGCTTTACCTTGCCCCAACGGAACGCGTGAAGGTTTGGTAATTAGAATATCAGCGAAGCAAAAAGCCGCTTATTTAAGAGCGGCTTTTTCATTTTCCGTGTGCGATTCATTAACGTTCGTTATTTATGGACGTTTTGTGAATGAAAACGTCGCAACGTAGCCGTCCTTTCTGATGCGGATGTTCGAGGCTGGCGCAGGAGTAAGTTTCGTCAGAGTTATGTCATAGCCTTCAAAGTGGACTGTTTTAGGCGATATACCTGAATTCATCTCTAATATCTTTTTCTTTCCGTTCTTAGACAATTGAACCGAAATCTTTGCGTTGCCTGCCCACACACACGTTGTGTCCGTCGGGCAACGCGAATCTTCAATGAGATCGACAAACTTTATCTTGATCCCCTTATGGGGAGTTTCATGATTGATCTGGACCTTTACGTCCGCGCGATGCTTTGCCAATACGGCCGAAGCGGTTCCTAACAACAACGTAGCGAATAATATTGCGAATAGTGATCTCATAGTTCCCACCCCATACGGGCACCCGAATTATGATGCCTAAACGAAGAACGCATTTCGCCGCAAATTCTTGCACTCACACCGCGGCTGCATCGGTGGCCTGCATTTTCTCGACTATCGCCCGCGCAAACTCGTTCGTTTTCGCCGTGCCGCCCAGATCTTTCGTCAGATATCTTCCTTCCCCAAATACATCGAGCATCGCTTTTTGGGCTCGGTCGGCTGGATCATTTTCGCCTAAATGGCGAAGCATCATTATCCCCGACATAAGGATCGCTGTCGGATTCGCAAGTCCCTGCCCGGCGATATCGGGAGCCGAGCCGTGAACCGCCTCGAAAACCGCGCCTTGTTCGCCGATGTTCGCGCCCGGTGCCAACCCCAATCCACCGATCAATCCCGCGCAGAGATCGGAGACAATATCGCCATATAAATTCTCGAGCACAAGCACGTCAAACTGCTCCGGCCGCATTACAAGCTGCATGCAGCAGTTGTCGATGATCTTGTCGTCGGATTCGATCTCGGGGAAATCCTTTGCAACTTTATAAAAACATTCAAGAAAAAGCCCGTCCGAAAGCTTCATTATGTTGGCCTTATGCACGGCTGTTACTTTTTTTCGTCCGTTCGCACGAGCGAATTCGAAACTATACTGAGCAATCCGCGTCGACGCTTTTTCGGTGATGATCTTTATGCTCTCGACCACCCCGGGAACGACCACATGTTCTAGGCCCGCATAAAGGTCCTCAGTATTCTCGCGCATTACGACAAGGTCAAGTCCGGGATACTTGCACGGGACATTAGGCAATGCCTTGATCGGCCGCACATTCGCATAAAGATCTAGTGCTTTTCGAAGCCCGACATTTACCGAAGTAAAACCTTTACCGACCGGCGTCATCTGCGGCCCCTTCAACGCGACCTTATTTCGCTTGATCGACTCGATCGTGGATTCAGGCAGTGTTGTGCCAAATTGTTCCTGTGCTTGAGCACCCAGAATTCGGGTCTCCCATTCGATATCGACGCCGGTCGCTTCGAGGATCCTAACCGTCGCAGCAATGATCTCCGGGCCGATCCCGTCACCTGGGATCAAAGTAATAGTGTGTTTCATAGTACGTACTTTATAATAAGATTTTGCGTTCGTTGAATAAACTATACGGTGAATAGCTTTGATTTTTTGATTGTCGGTGGTGGCGTTATCGGACTATCGATCGCGCGCGAGCTGCATAAGCGCGGGGGTCGAAACATAGGTGTGCTTGAACGCGGCCACGTCGGAAAAGAAGCGTCGTGGGCTGCCGCTGGAATGTTATCGCCAGACATTGAAGCGGATCTTGGAAGTGAATTTCATCGTTTTTGCCGTAGATCGCTCGAAATGTACCCAGCCCTCGCCGAAGAACTCAAAGGAGAAACCGGCATTGAAATAGAACTCGATCGAAGCGGCACATTCTGCTTGAGTTTTGACGACGACGACAGCCTTCGCGAAATTTATGCACGTCAGATCGAAGACGGTGTAAGGGTTGATTTGGTGTCTTCCTCCGATATTTCGAAGGCGGAGCCGAGTATCTCGCAATCGGTCTGCGAGGGCCTTTTTTATCAGAGCAATTGGCAGGTCGAAAATCGCAAACTACTTCAAGCTCTTCGGACTTATTGTGAACTAAACGGGATTCGGATCTTCGAAAGTATGCCGATCGAAAGCTTAATGATCGAAAGCGGCAAAGTTAGTGGCGTTGAGACCGCAGATAGCCGTATTGGGGCAGAAAACGTTGTAATTGCAACTGGCGCATGGACATCGCTCATCAAAATCGCCGGCTCCACGTTCCCGGTGGATATAAAACCTGTCCGCGGCCAGATGATCGCTTTCAAGCCGGAAATGCGTTTGATCAGGTCGGTCGTCCACAGTTCGCAAGGATACCTTGTGCCGAAACGCGACGGGCGAATATTGGTAGGAGCAACCTCGGAAGACGTAGGTTTCGACAAGGTCGTGACGACGGAAGCGGTCGAAAGGCTATATTCTACAGCAGTTAAGATGGTGCCGGCCCTCGACGGTGCGGAAATCGTGGATTCATGGTCGGGGCTGCGGCCTTGCACGGAAGACAAGCTACCTGTTATTGGTGAGTTCCCTGGCTACAAGAACTTGACGGTGGCGACAGGTCATTATCGAAACGGCATTTTGCTTGCACCGCTTACCGCGGTTGTTATAGCAGATAATTTGATCGACAACGTCAGTTTTCGGTATGCATTTGCTCCGTCGCGTTTTTTGGGAGAAACAACCGCAGCAAGCGTTTAGTAATGAAACATTTAATCTTCATATGTTTGCTCGCCTTGTCGCCTGAGATCGCGGCCCAGTCCGGTCGCGCGGTGATTCAGAATTCCCAAACATCTCCGCCCGAAGCCTCATCTGAGCCGACCGTCAAAAAGCTTTTCGACGAGGCGAATGCCTACAACAGAACCAAATTCGCAGAATTTGAAACGAAAAAGATCAAATACAGCGAAGCTCTCGAAAAGCAGACCGACCGGGAGAAGAAACAGCTTGCCGCGAAGTATGCATCGCAAGTGCGAGCAAGAAAGCAATTGAAAGGCGATGACATTTATTACCTTGGTTTGCTTGATTGGATCGCTGAGAATCTGGAAGGAACGGTCGAAAGTTTGCGAAAGTATATCGCTGATGCTTCTTCGTCGGGCGACAAGATCCAAACATCGCGTTCGCTCATAACTTTCGTCGAGGCCAAGCGGGGCGGTGTTTTGCAAGCAGTTGAAAGCTGGAACGAATACCAAAAGAACGAACCAAAAAAACTGGCAGAAATTTCCCGTATGGCGAGCGAGATCGCAAAGGCCTATATAAAAGCGAAAGATCTCGAAAAGGCAATGCCCTTTGCGGTCGAAGCGTACAGAGCATCGAAAACGTCTTCGGCGGATCCGGCTACTCGCATTCGTTCGCTCGATGAAATGGTCGATACGGGAATGCTGGTTTTCGAGATCGCTGCTAGCCGAGACAAGATCGCGGAAGCAGAAACGATACTGACCGATATGCAGGACTCGGCAGCGAAGTTTGGGTCCCCCTCGTTCTTCTTTTATGCTTCCGATAAATTGATCACCTACCAAATCGAAACTGGGCGCAAAGCTCTCGCGATGGAAACATATCTCACCGCCCTGATGAAGGCCGGAAGGGACCTTCCGTTGAAAGGCCAGCAAACGGATGCGATCGATCGACTTAAACGACGTGAGAAGCAATACAAACTGATGCTCGAACCGGCGATCGAATTTGTCAGCGTCGATAAGTGGTTTCCGGGCGAGAAAAAGGCTCTTGAATCGCTCAAGGGAAAGGTAGTAGTTCTTGATTTTTGGGCAACATGGTGCGCTCCATGTTTTGAAGCGTTTCCTCTACTTGCTGACTGGAGCCGCGACTATGCAGCTGATGGTCTCGTTGTACTCGGAATGACCCGGTATTACGGGAACCAGGAAGGGTTCGCTGTTGATCATCCGAGCGAGATCGAGTTCCTGAATCGATTGCGCGAAAAGCAAAAACTGCCATACGATTTCGTTGTTTTCGACGATCAGCAAACACAGATGGCCTACGCTGCGACGGCTCTGCCGACGGCTGTGATAATCGACCGGAAGGGAAAAATTCGTTATATTGAATCTGGAACAAGCACCACCCGCTTAGAAGACATGCGGCAGATGATAATAAAGCTGCTGGCGGAAAAATAGCGCGATGGCAAGAAACGGAACTAAACCGCGAAAGACCAAAACCCAAAGCTTTTACGACCGGATCGCGGAAATTCACAACATCACCCTCAAACTGAACGGCTACAGGGCATCGGTCGCCAAATTCCTGCATTCGCTCGACCTGAATGTAAATAAGGATTCGGTCGTCCTTGACGCGGGCTGCGGGACCGGCTTGGTCGCGCTCGGGTTTTACGATGCCGGATACAAACCTGCCAAGACCGTCGCTCTCGATCTTTCGTCCGGCTCGCTGAAACTGGCGATGGAGCAGTTCAAGAAGGACAAAAAGACGAAATCGAAAAAGATAGTACCAGTCCAGGGTAACGTTCTCCATCTTCCATTTGACGACGAGACCTTCGACGTCGTTTTCAGCTGCGGCGTGCTCGAATACGTGCCGCTCGATGACGGCCTACGCGAAATGTCGCGTGTCCTGAAACCGACCGGCCGGCTTGTCTTTATTCCGGTGAAGCCCGGATTTGTCGGCTCGGTCCTCGAATTCCTGTACAACTTCAAGATCCATCCTCTGGAAAGCGTTCGCTCATCTGCTAAGCGGTATTTCAACATCATTGGCAGATACAAGTTCCCGCCGGTCGAACCGATATCCTGGTCGAAAGCGATCTTCGTGCTCGAAAAGAAATGACTCGGCCGCTGATCATCGCGCATCGCGGCGCGAGTGCCCGCGCGCCTGAGAACACGTTGGCCGCGTTTCAGATGGCGATCGATGCAGGCGGCGAAGGAGTCGAATTCGATGTCCGGCTTGCCAAAGATGATGTTCCCGTCGTGATTCACGATCATGACCTCAAACGAGTAGGTTCGCGGAATGAGCGTGTCGCCGGTCTGACTTCGGAAGATCTCGGCAAGATCGACGTAGGTTCGTGGTTCAATCATCGATTCCCTAAACGAGCCCAACCGGAATTTGCCGATCAAACCGTACCTACTCTGGAACAGGTCTTGAGCCTGCTTAGAAATTTCGATGGCCTTATTTATATAGAGTTGAAACCGAGGCAGAGTGATCACTTCAAATTGGCTGAAGCCGTCTGCGATGTGATAAAAGATTCGGCGCTGCTTTCGCGGGTCATCGTCAAAAGCTTCAAGCTTGCCGTGATTCCCGCGGTCAAGCATTTGCTGCCCGAGGTGCAGACTGCGGCGTTGTTCGCTCCCGAGATAATGCATTTCCTGCGTCGCCGTGAACATATCGTCACGCTTGCGAAGGAGTTTGGTGCCGACCAGATCTCGCTCCACCATTCGCTCGTGACACCGCGGCTGTGCAAACTGGCTGCTGAAGCCGGTATTCCGGTCACGGTTTGGACCGTCGATGATCCGCGCTGGCTCTCGAGGCGCACCAACCTCGGAATTCGAGCTTTGATCACAAATGACCCAGGGAAGTTCCTGAAACCCTGATATTTGCGCCACCTGGCGCGGTGGACAGGGTGGCGCAAGGTGGCGCAAACATCGCGTTTTAAGCAAATTTGAATGAATTTGGTACAAAAATGTCCCGCTGTCCCGCTGTCCCACCGTCCTCCACGCTGAATTGCAATCGTCATTTGTCCTTCGTCATTCGCATGGATTTTGCATTTTGCATTGTGCATTCTGCATTGGTTCAATGCCGTTTCATATATAGCACATTATTGCATTACCGGTCAATGAATTTCGTCCCATTTCTTCACATTCCGGCGTCTTAATGTAGGGTCATACTTATGCGAAGCGAACTTTTGAAATATTCGGCGGTGTTGTTTGTTCTTATCGGCTACGTTCAGATCGCAGATGCGCAGAAATTGAGGGTTGTGCTGGATGCGACGTGGCGTCTGCGAATATTCTCTCGATCAAAAAGGCGCACGACCTGCCGGAAGGCGACCTTGCGAACAGGATCGAAAAGGACGGCCGGGGCAAAAAGTTGTTGCCGAGAGCCCCGATAAGATCCGGCAGGCGTTTGTTTTTTGCGTCCCTTCAGGGTCGAAGGAAGTTGCCGCTTGCGTGAGCCGCGTTTTTGTCACCGACCTCGGGACCGATGAAACCTACGAGATCTCGGGCGAAGAGCTGTTTATCGAAGCCAACCGCCCGGTCGACGGCCTGAAATGGATCAACAATTACACGCTCAGCTACGAACGCTGGGCAAACCCGCACTACGGCCACCGCTACGTCGTCGACCTCAAACGCTCAAAACAAACCGCCGCTTTCATCCTGTCCGATCAGTAGCCTTCTGATTTTTTGCACGCTCCATTACTGTCGCGTTTCTGCCTTTTTCTTGTCCCTCGTCACTCGTCACTCGTCACTCGTCACTGCCCTGACGGCGTTTTGGAGTACTAACGTTTTTTTGACGGTCAGTGT
>QHXS01000204.1 GCA_003223975.1 Acidobacteriota bacterium | reverse complement strand
TTGAAAACATCGTAAATGTATAACGCTGCAATTTTCACTGTTAGAACTTACAGGTTTTGCATAAATGTTTACCGAATATCAAGATTCACAGACACTGGTCGCCGATTGTGTATACCAGCGTAACAGTAAGGAGCTGTATATTTACTACCCATATCTCCAAACAAAGTAAATGCACGACTTATAAGATACTGGCGCGCGCTCTGATTACTTCGTATCCACTTGTCGATTCGGAAGAAATTTTGTTCTGTCGACATCAACAATGCTCTAACCGCTGTAAATGGAATAGGTTGCGGACATCGTTCTTCTCGCAAAAGTCTCTGGCACGGCCCTTGTAATAGGAAGGGCAACTGGAAGCAAGGGGCTCAATAAAAACAAACTGGAGAAGAGAGAAAATGAAAAACCTAAACAACACGTTCGCAGCCGTCGTCATGATGTTCGTAATCGCATTTGGAACCACCTTCGCTAACGCAGGGATAATCATCGCAAAGTCCGAAGCTCGCGAGCCGACATGCAGTACGAACAAAGGCGTCTTCGATAAGATCGGCAGGATCCTGCTTGAAGGCATTATCATTGCGAAGACCGGCATCATCATCGCAAAGGAAGGGATCATCATAGCCCGTGATCAACCGTGCACCTCGACGACAACCAAGGAAGGCATCATCATCGCGTAATTAAGTCCGGGAGCCGCTAGCTACATAGATCCCACACTTCGAAGCCCGGTAGCGTTATCGCCGGGCTCCTTTTTTTTAGCAAGGGGGCGAAGTTATGACTTACGTATCAGAGATCGTTGAATTCGTCGCGGCGCGCCGCGGCTCTCCCACACTCATCTCACCTGGTGAATATGCTGCCTTTGCGGAATGGGAAAAACAGGGAATACCGCTAAGTCTTGTTTTCGGAGTTTACAATGTGGTTGTTCTCGAAAGTGCAACGCCCGAAAAAAGAGAAACTACCATCGCAGACCTGGACGCCGCGATCTCCATAAAATTCGCAGATTGGCTTCAAAAAAATAAGGCGATGAGCGCTTGATCCGGCGCTTTTATTTTTTATCGGGTGACAGCCGACGGAGGTTTTCCACGGATGCGGGGAGCACCTCCAAAAGCCTGTCTATGTCTTCCATCGAGTTTTCCCGCCCGAGACTAAACCTGATCGCCGAACGCGCTAGATCGTCGTTTCGGCCCAGCGCGCGAATCACGGGCGATGGTTCAAGCGAACCGGACGAACATGCCGAACCCGTGGAAACGGCGATACCTTGCAGATCGAGATTTATCAAAAGCCCTTCGCCTTCAACGCCGCTAAATGAAATATTCGAAACGTTAGGAAGACGTGTTTCGCGTTCGCCATTGAGAACCGCGTCATTTATTTGTTCGAATACACGATCCTCGAGCGCATCCCGAAGTTTCCCCAGGCGCTGCGGATCTTCTTTGAGCCGCTCTTCAGCCAGCTCCGCTGCTTTACCAAAAGCGACAATAAGCGGTACGGATTCCGTTCCACCACGAACGCCGCGTTCCTGCCGACCGCCAACGTTCTGCTGATGCAGTCGCGTTCCGCGTCTAATAAACAGCACGCCAACGCCTTTCGGAGCATATATCTTATGCGCCGAAACCGACATCAGGTCGCATTGGATCTCTTCGACATCAAGCGGTATCTTTCCCGCGGCCTGCACCGCGTCGACATGAAACCAGATCTTACGGCCCTCACCGCGAAGCGTTTTAACGATCTTGCCGATCTCAGCCACCGGCTGCAGCGTGCCGATCTCATTATTTGCAGCCATTACAGAGATCAAGACCGTGTCGTCTGAGATCGCTGCTTCGACGTCGCTGACGCGGATGACGCCGCTTTCATAGGCCGGCAAATACGTTACGCGAACGCCGTGCTTTTCAAGGTCTTCGCAAACGTTAGAAACAGACGGGTGTTCGATCGCAGACGTTATGATATGCAGCGTGTGCCCGTTGGATGTCTGTTGGGCTTCGATCAGGCCGCGGATAGCGAGGTTGTTCGCTTCGGTCCCGCCCGATGTGAAAATCAGTTCCGCCGGCCGGCATTTGATGAGCGATGCGACCTGTTGCCTCGCCTTATCGACAGCGGCACGCGTTTCCTGGCCGAAAAAATGAATGCTCGACGCGTTGCCGAATTTGTTGGTCAAATACGGCATCATCGCGTCGACGACCTCCGGGTCGATCGGCGTTGTTGCGGCGTTATCTAAATAGACGCGTCTGAACACAGGCAGATTTTATCGCAGTAGCCGTGGATACCGAAGAGATTCGGGCAAAGAAAAAAGCGTGAACATTGAGTCCACGCTTTTTCTGCCTGATTTAAATTTCGAGTTATTTCCCTAATCTATAAGCCGTGAACTGGGAGTCCATACGCGTATCCTGGCCCCCTGAGAATTGGAACATGCAGGAATCATCGGTGTAATCCATGAAGTTCTCGGTCGGGTCGTAGCCCGGGAATCTCGAACCCGTACACGTATCGCGATTCACAGGACAACCATAGGCCGGCGAGCGCTCTGCGGGAGTATCTCCAACGAGGTCGCCGCCGCTTGCGTTCTTAGCACAACCGCCCTGGAAGGTGTGGTAAAGACCCATCCAGTGACCGATCTCATGCGTCGCTGTGTCCCCGAGGTTATACGGAGCAGCAGTGCCGCCGGGAACCGACGAAAACAGGATCACAACCCCATCCATTTTCGGTTGGCTTGCGTAACTCGAAGGGAACGTCGCCCATCCGAGAAGGCCGCCGCCCATATTGTTCGAATAGATGTTTAGGTCATCAGCAGATCCTTTTCGCAATGCATTTTTCATCTGCGTTTCGCAGGTACCGCCACTGCATGTGTACCATGACGAATTGGTCGTACGATCAGTTTGGGCTAGCGTAAACGCCCAACCCCATGGTGCATATGCATTGTTGAGTATTTGGATCTGGTCGGCGATCTGAGAATCTGGAATATCGCCATTAGCAATTCCCGTCCCCTTCCGGATCACATGCCAATAAACGGGGATCGTTCCGCCACTGGCCTCTGGAGCGAATGATTCGGCTTGCCGTTCAAGCTTCTCCTGAAAATCGGATTCCATGGCCGCGACCTCTTCTTCGCTCGGGTTGACCGGGCAATACCGCTCGATCTTGGCCGATTTGCCCCGGTTTGAATCGTCCTTGTCAGTTCTGTCCAACTTCTGAACGTCGATGGTCCGTCCTCTTTCTTCCACCTGCGCGTTGATAGTCGGTTCTGATACGAACACTGCCGCCAAAGCCAGTGCCACCGCAAACGAAGCGAATGCTGCTCCAAATAACAAATTTCTTTTCACAAAAAAACCTCCGGAGTATTGATAGCAAAAATACGAGTAACGATATTGTCGACGAGACAAAAGAATAGGGAAAGAATTCGAAATACTATATCAGTGTTCCGAACCTTGAACAATCAAAAAATGGACGTTGCGGGAGAGACAGTTTTGCTTAATTATTTTCGCTGGCCTCACCAGTGAAATCCACACCGGCACGGTCTTCATTTATTTCAAGTAACTGTGCGGGGAAAACAAATAGATAGCGCTTGTGCGAAACACTTAGAACATAAAGCCTTCCGGATTCGATCTGGTCGAGCCGGTAGTATCCGAACGAAGAGCTGTACGTGGATCGGACCACCTCGCCGGTGTCCGGATCTTTAAGGACGATAACTGCCGATTTGATCGGGCGTCCGTTGGGCATTTTGACGCGGCCGGTTATCGAGACGACGGTCGCGTTTCCGGCTATCGAAAAAGGTTGGGCTACGTCGAGCAATGACGCGTTTGGTGACGCCGATGCAAATACGATCGCGGAAGACAAAATGACGATGATCAGGGCGGCAATGGGCATATACGCACGCATAATTTATGTAACCTCGCATCGCTGCTGATTTCAAGCAGGCGGACGATCTGGGCAAGCCCGAGATCCTACATAAATAGATTCAATAAGTTACAAGTTCCACTTAAAGAACAGCATTAGGCTTCAAACCCTGCAAGCTTAACACAACGCAATTTCAATCCAAATACTTTTTTTAGGCGTTATATGAGCTCTGGAATCAAGCGATTCGTTTTCAAATTGCCATGAAATACGATAAATTGGAACGTGGATTTGTGTGTTTGCATCTAAAGAACGGCATTTTTAAGGACTAAATAATGGATTTTGCTACAAAAGAGATATTTAAAAGGTATGCCAGCATCCTGGTCGGACGGCCGATTTCGCCGGTATTCCTGAACATTTTGGTGACGAGCGTCTGCGATATGCGATGCACTCACTGCTTTTTTACAGAGGAATTGGACGACCGGCCGCGTAAGAAGCTGCAGATGAAGACGGACGAGATAGCCCGGATATCGGAAACGCTTGGCGGAAACCTCGGCGTGTTGGTTCTCGCCGGTGGTGAGCCATTCACGCGAAAGGACCTACCGGAGATCGTTCGTGCGTTCTATGAGAACAACAAGCTTGATTCGGTTTATCTGATGTCGAACGGCCAGATACACCCACGCATATTTCCCGATGTCGCGAGGATCATGGACGAGTGCCCCAACCTGAACGTCAGCGTCGCGCTCGGTATCGACGGGATGAAGGAAGCTCACGAAAAGATCCGCCGCAAAGAGGGAAGCTGGGACAAGGCGATCCACACGGCGCGAACACTCCAGCAGATGAAGAAAGAACAATATCCGAAGCTCGACATTCAAACCTGCACCTGCGTGATGCATTCGAACGAGGATACTATCTTCGACTGGTACGACTTTCTCAAATACGACCTTAAGCCGGACAAGGTGAATATCAATTACATTCGCCCGCCGTCGGCCGATCCGACGGAACTGAACTTCGACCATAACCGCTACCAGCAGTTGTCACAGATGATCCTAGATGATACGAAGAACGCTGCGCTCAAGAATAACTACGGCGGCAAGTCCGGTTTCTTCAAAGCAGCGGTCGACATCTACATGCACGACGTCATCGCGAAGACCAAGGAAGAGAACAAGGCCCAGCTCAAATGCTACGCCGGTTCTGCCGGTGCAGTGATCTACGACAACGGCGCTCTTTCGTCGTGTGAGAACAAGGCTGACGTTCTTAATCTCCGTGACTACGACTGGGACTTCCAGGCTGCGTGGAAAACGGACGGCATGAAGGAACGCCGCAAGGTCGCCGGAGCGGGCTGCCACTGCACGCACGAGTCGAACTGCTTCTACCCGTCGCTGCCGTTCAACCCGAAACACCTGATCAAGATCAAAAAGCTCGAAGGGCAAATGAAAAAGGCCGCAAAGGAAATGGCCGGATTCGCTGCGGCTAAAGAGATCGCGCTAAAGGCATAAGTTGAGTATGTTGTCTTATAAAGCAGCTTATAAATTCCTTGAAGACGGCGTTCACGGCGAGGTATTGGATTTTCCGGGAACGATCACTTGCGGCCGCGACCTGGACGAAGCCCGACGATTGCTCGCTGGAGCATTGGTCGACATGGCCGAAACGAATCTGTTGGTCGGCGAACAACTACCGATTCCTGATTCAACTCTTTCCGATCCGGATTCGGATCTCGAAGAGCCGATCCATTTGATATTAAACGCCTCGTCGAAGTTCACAGTTTTGCCGGAAACTGTTTATGAAGCGGCGTGATTTGTTGAGACATCTTGTTTCGTGCGGATGTCGTCTATTTCGCGAAGGGGGAAGCCATTCAATTTGGGAGAATCCGCGGACGAAAAAGCGAACCGCGATACCCCGACACAACGAGATCAACGAATATACGGCGACAAAGATCTGTAAACAATTAGAAGTACCATTGCCGTGACACAGCAAAATACTCCAAAGATCCTGATCATCTCATCCGACACCGGCGGCGGGCATAAGAGCGCCGCGCAGGCGATAGCGGTCGGGCTGCAGCGATTTTGGCACGGCGAATCGGTCGCGGTGCGGATCATGAAAGCCGCCGAAGAATCGCATCGACTTACCGACAGACTTGTTTCTTTTTATAACTGGATCCTTCGGCATAAGCAGGGCTGGATGAAATACCTGTATTGGGCGGTAAACAAGTTACGTCCCGAAACTCACCTCAAGAGCCAGTTTGAAAAATGGTGTCCGCACATTGTCGTAAGTGTGCATCCGCTGACGCAGCACATTTTTGGGCGCATTCTGCGTGAGCTAAATCTTTCAGATCAGATCCCGCTGGTCACTGTGGTCACCGACCCTTGTTACGGTTTCTGGAAAGGTTGGGCGTGCGACGACGTTTCGCTTTATCTGGTCGCGAATGAAGAAGCGAAGAAGCAGTTGATCGATTATGGCGTGTCTGAAGACCGGATCCGAATTTCCGGCCTGCCGTTACATCCGAAATTCCGCGAAGTTACGGAAGCCGACGCGCAGAGCGCCCGCAAGGCTTTTGGCTTGAATCCGGACAAGTTCACCGTTTTCGTCAATGCGGGCTGGGTCGGCGGCGGCAACATCCCTTCGATCTTCCGAGAGCTTGTTCGCGGAGAGCTGGATGTTCAGGCGATCTTCCTCGCGGGGAAGAATGAGGAATTACGCTTGGAGGCCGAAGAGATAGCGAAGACTGCCAAGTTTCCTGTGAAGGTGATCGGCTATTCAGAAGACGTGGAGAAATTGATGCAGTCGGCGAACGTGATGATATCGAAGCTCGGCGGCCTCACTACTTTCGAGGCGCTGGCCTGCAGGCTCCCGATAATCGCCGATATTACGACGCCTCCCATGCCGCAGGAAGCGGGCACGGTGAAATTGATCGCAAGCCGCGGAGCCGGCATTTTGCTGAAACACGCGATCGATATTGTTCCAATGATCCGTTCGCTCGTAAATGATTCCGATAAGTATCGGAAGATGAAGGTCGCGGCCGGGGAACTTTCGGTCCCGAATTCCACGGAACAGATCATTCGCGAGATCACATCGCTCTTACCTATGCGCGAAAGATCGGTCGCTGCTTAGACGGCCGGTTTTCCTTGTTCAGTTTCGTCTTTACCGTGGATCTTGGGCCCGTCGGCGGTCAGGTCCGCAAACGGCAATCCGTCGGGACCGATAACAATTACAACATTAAGCGGCTTACGAAGATCGAGCTCGACCATCTGCTGTAAGATCTTTTTCTTGCGGCTTTCTTCGATGCCTGCCCAGCTTGCCTTCGCAGTGACAAATAGCGTGTTCGCTTTTCGAAACGCCTGTGATAGATATTCAGGTGCAGGCATTTTCCCTAGATTTACTTCTTCAACATCCTCCGGGAGCGGAGCCGCGTTATATGAAGGCCCGGAAAACAACAACATCGAGCCGCATAAAAGAACAACGATCACTGTCGCCGCGATCAGCCAGCGGTTCGCATCTTTGATCGGCGAACGCGAGATCTCGAAGGCTTTAAAGTCCGGCTTGGGGGCGGGGGGGTTCGGAACATCTTCGACTGTCTCCACCACCGGGGAGGTAAATCTAACGACCGCGCGTTCTACTTGCAATCGACTGCTAAGCAAGCTGTTGATAACAACGAGCAGCCGATTTTGAGCATTTTGCTCAGCTACCTGCAAAGCCTTCGTAAGATCGTCGCCGATACGTTCCGCAAAATTCAGCATGCCGATCATCGCATCGCTAACGTCCGGCTCGAGCGGTCTGTTGTTCGCCAGTTCGTTATCTTTGAATTCTTCAAGACATAATATCGAGGCCAGTGCTCGCCTTCCAAGTACGTCCGGATCGCCCTTTGAATCAAATAAAAAATCGTTAAGGTCGAGAACATCAAGCGCCGCCGAGCGAGACATGTATGAGCGCAGGAGTCCCGCATCGGGTTCAGGTTGCGATATCGTTTCAAGTTCGGCGGCGATCCGCTCCTTCACCGATGGCGTCACCTCCGACTCCACTACATCCTCTGGCGTAGCAGCTTCAGCAGATCCGGAAGATTCGAGGGGCATTGAAATCACCGGCTCCGTGCGTTTTAGCATTGAGCGCAGCAAGGCCATGTCCGAGTTGCCGGCGATCGCTTCGGCCGGCTGATCCATGAATCCGGCAAAAATATCGAGCAATGCCCCGGCTCCCTCCAGCGATCCGTCGAGCAACGCGCCCGCGAAATCGATCTTTTCGCCCAGACGTTGATTTAGATTCGAGTTCGCAACGACCATAAGCGAATCGAATACACGTCCTACATTTATGTTGCAATCGATCGCTGCAGCAACGCATTCCGGCACAAAGCAAACCGGGCCCAGGCTTCGTTTGTAGACCCGCAGGCGTTCGAAAATGTCTGATTCGATCAAACCTTCAAACTCCGACAAGCGCTCAGCTTCTGCAAGAAATTCATCGAAACCGTTAACCGCCTTTTCGATAACCTCGGTGTCGCAAAACAATCCCACCTGGGTCTCGTTCCAATCAAGGTACAAGAGCCGGAGCTCCTCACAAGTCTCGTCTCTTTCGAATTTCGCGGGCCGAATGCGGCCGCGGCATTCGGAGGCAAATGCGCGCGTCGACATCAGGTCAAACTTGGAAAGGCTGTTCGACGTCAAGGGAATCGAGCGATAGAACCGGGTGAGCGATTGAAAGATCTTCGGATCCAGCGTCACACGGGCCGAATCGCAGAAGCGGCGGACATGAAATGTTTCGATCTGCTCGTCTCTTTCTACAAGCGTCGATCGCCAAATCGCGTATTCTTCTTTGAGCGCCGTTTCGATCCTTTCGCGCTCGGTTTCGTCGACATTACCCGATTTCGGGTTGAGAGACCGCAAATGTTCCTTTACAGTCGAAACGTCGAATGCCGTCTCTGCCTCGCGAAGAAGCGAACGCTCAACCTCAGTCAGGAGCTTTTCGGTGATACGAAGCGACATCGCCTCGTCGCTAAGACTCTCAAATTTGTCGTCGAACATAATTGTGCCCTGCGTGAAAATGGTGAAATGACACTATGGAAGGAGGGTGCCGACCACGCCGCTTTGGTCGATCGTGAACGCGGAAATGATCCGTCCATTTTTCATCTTGTAGGCCAGGATCTGGTACTGCGTCCTCAATGTTGCATTCGTCGGGTCCGGCGTCATTAGGAACGTCCACGTACGCCTGCGCAGCGTGCTCTCGTAAAGGTCGCCGTAAAGGCTGCCTGAAAATTCATTTAGTTCACTGAGCCTTGCGTATCGGGCGCGGGTCGTGTGAAACGCGATCTCGTCAGTATGCATACTTCGCAGGCCGACGACGATAGCGGCTTTCTCGGCAGCATCTTTTGAGCCCATAAGGGAGGGAACCGCGACCGCAGCTACAAGCGCCACTATCGCTACGACCATGATTGCTTCGATCAGTGAAAAGCCGGTTTGGCGGGAAATGTTCGGCCTCATAAGATTTCGTTCAAACAGAAAAATGACATCAAATGTCACGCGGGTGACATTCTTCGGCACGCATGGCGGCCTCCGAGTTTTGCTTAACCAGTGTGTTTCGAATAATTAGCAATTCGCCGGTAAAGGCGGCGCTCCCTTGCGCACCGCTTTATCGCAAACGCCGTGCCGCCGTTTCGAATTTCATCCCGCCGACTTGTGTCCGCCTGCTCATTTAATTAACCTTTCTATTTACAATAAGTTTGCGATCCGAAAAGAGGAGAAACTTCGTTGAGTTTGTTGCTTGAAGGTAAACGTG
>QHXS01000083.1 GCA_003223975.1 Acidobacteriota bacterium | reverse complement strand
GAAAAAGGCGAGCCATGGGGCTTGCCTTTTCTCTTTTGTAAGTGCTTGTTTCTATTAAGGTTAAAGTGGTACACCCGGCATGATTCGAACATGCGACCTCGTGATTCGTAGTCAAGCACTCTATCCAGCTGAGCTACGGGTGCAAAAAGCGAATAGATAGACTACAAAGACGGTAAGGGAGTGTCAAGCAAATGGCGGGACGTCTAACGCGCGAAGTAGCCTTGCCGCGAGCGCGCTATGAGATCGGTTCCTGTAACCTCGACTTTAACAGTTCTCCACAGCCCGTCGTGCTTGTCGTTCGCCGGATCATATTCGATCGTGTATAGGGTTCGCAGGTCGGCGGCAACGATCGCGTATAGCTTGCCCATTTCTTCTAGGCGATTGATCGAATTCAGCGTTCCGCCGGTGCGATCTGCAATCAACTGCAGCCGTTTTCGCGAGGCATCGAACAGTGCGAACTGCAGCGGCGTAGGATCGGCGAGACGTTTCGGATCCCCTGTCGGCAATGCGAGTGGATAGATAGTTACGCCTTGCAGGTCCGCCGTTTTCAATACTTTGTTAAACGCGTCGCTCGATTCCGGGCGGATCGCATCCGACATTGCATTGTCTGATTTTGATGCCAGCACCTTGCGGTCATCATTTCTGGCGTCTGTATCGACACCATCTGTAAGGACGACGATCGCTTTACGACGGGTCCGTTCCTTTGCAAGGCGGTCGAGAGCGAATTGCAGGGCCTTGTAAAGATCGGTATCGCCTTGGCCGTTAGCAAGCTCGATCGCTTGTGCCGCATGAAACTTTATCGCAGAAAAATCGCTTAAAAGATTTATTTTCGAATAAAACTCGACAACCGCCACGCGATCGTCCGGTGCGAGGGCATCGAGAAAGCGCGCGGCCGAGAGCTTTATGTTGGCGCGAAAACTTTTTGTCGAGCCGCTCATATCTAAAAGCATTACGACGCTAAACGGGGCAGACGATGCTTCAAATCGCGTGATCTTCTGCTTTACGCCGTCTTCGTATATCGCGAATTGCGAACGGTCGAGGCTCGTGATCGGGTGTCCGCGTTGGTCGACTACACCTACATTCAGACGCACGATCGAAGATTCGATTTTGATCGGGTCGTCATCTTGCGCTACGGCAGATACGCAAGCTGCAACAAGCGACAAAAGAAAAACAAGGATGCGGTGAAATCGCATAGAAAAATCTTACCAATCAGACGCGATGATTATGAAACCGGTTGTACCGGTTGCCGGACCCCGAAAAACTTAACAGGTCTGCAGAATTGGACTATAATCGCAGCATTCGAATCTGAAGGAACGTTCATCGATGTTCTATCGGCCGGCATTTTGCTGTAATTGTGGTGAAAAGATCCAGCGCGAAGAATGGCGCTTGTGGACGAGCCGACGTTTTTGCGCGTTGTGCGAAACCGAGCACAAAGGGATCGACCTGATCCCACGCGCAGCCGTTGTGATCGGCTTGGTTTTGACAGTTTTCGGGTTTGGCAGTTATTTTCGGCGCTCGGATGTGCCTGTTGAAGATCCTCAACTTGTGCGATCTGCTCGGCCATTGGCAAATCTAAAACCTGTACCGCTTATCTCCGACTCGAATGGGAGGGCCACTGATTCGAATTCCAAGGCGGTCGAGTCAAATTCCGGGTTGCCAGGAAATCAGCAAATAAGCGAACAACCAAAGCGCGAAAGAACGACATCGGAAGAACCGGTATACTATTGCGGCGCAATTACGAAAAAAGGAACACCCTGCACCCGGCGCGTGAAAACTAAAGGAAGCTTTTGCTGGCAGCATGCCAAGTCGGGACAGGTCGCGCCCGCTCGTTTTTGAATCGCGTAAACTCAATTCATCATTGATGTTTGTGCGTTTTTGGTACAAAATGTTTTGTTACGGCTTTTTTCACCTTTACGCAACCTAACTAGACGATGAAACCACTTGCGCAAAACACACTGATCCAGAACCGCTACCTGATCGTCCATTTAATCGGTAAAGGCGGCATGGGCGAGGTTTATCTCGCCGTTGATCAGCGACTCGGCAGCGCCGTTGCTTTGAAACGCACGTTTTTCGCAGGTGACGAGATGCTGAGCAACGCGTTCGAGCGTGAGGCACGGATTCTGGCGCGAATGCGGCATCCTGTGTTGCCGAAAGTCAGTGACCACTTTAGCGAAGGCGAAGAACAATATCTCGTGATGGAGCACATCTCGGGAGATGACCTTGCGAAACGGTTGGAGGCCGCGCAGAAACCATTTCCGCTTAGCTGGGTGATGTTTTGGGCAGATCAATTATTGGATGCGCTTTCGTATCTGCACTCACACGAGCCGCCAATCATACATCGCGACATCAAACCGCAGAATTTAAAGCTCACTGATGAAAACCACGTGATATTGCTGGATTTCGGATTGTCAAAGAATTCTGCAGCATTGCCGCAGTCAAACGATTCGGGCAGCAGCACCGGCAGTACCGGAAGTGTCGTAGGATATACGCCGCATTATGCTCCGATGGAGCAAATACGCGGAATTGGTACGAGCCCGAAGAGCGACATTTACTCGCTTTCGGCAACCCTTTATCAGCTGCTGACAAACACGGTGCCGCCGGATGCGCTATCGCGCGCTGACTCAATGCTGAACGGTTCTGCCGACCCGATTTTGGAGCCAACCCAGCTCAACGCCGAAGTGCCGCAACCAGTCTCTGAAGTGATACTGAAGGGAATGGAGGTGAGTCAGGACAAGCGGTTCAGCAACGCCAAAGATATGCAGAAGGCGATGCGTAAAGCATATGCCCAAATGCAGGATGCGATGGGCGCTGCGACGGTCATCATGGATGCGCAGGGTACGTCGCAATCGGATTCGGTCCCGGTCGGCGCACCGACCATGGACAAGACAGAAGTCATGGACTTTGCCGCGAATCCTGCGATAAGCGTGCCAACTGCTCTTGCCGAGCCGACCTATGCTTCAGAGGCGCCGACTAACTTGGTGAGCCATCCGACCCCGCCTGCTTTTGATCCTAACGCGACGGTCGCGTTCGATCCCGAACCACTCTCATCGATCCCCCGACAAGCGGACGTGAAAACCGAAGTCTTTTTAGCCGGAAGTAATTCGCTGCCGACACCAGATTTTCAGGAAGCTCCGCCAGCGAACGAGGTGCCGGCGTTCACAAATGATTTCGGCTCGGCGGAAGCAACTTCGGATTTTGGCGCGACTGATGGCGGATTCGACCCGAATGCGACAATGCCGATCTCGGCATTTGCTGGAGGCGCAGATGTGGTTGATCTGCCCGCTCAGGAAACCAATTATTATTCTGCTCCGCAGTCGGAACAATCGGCACCAAGTGGATTCGAATCTGCCGGGACCTACAGTACGAATGGCCAGGAGTCTGCATCACAGCCCGCGGCCGCTTTCGCGCCTGCGCAAGCGCAAGCGGCGAAAAAATCATCCGGCGGAAAGGTCTTTGCAATTGTCGGGGGATTGGTATTTCTAATGGTGTTGGGCGCCGCAGCACTTGGCGGGGGCTGGTACTATTACGCGAATTATTATGCGGCCGAACCCGAAGCCTCTCCATCGCCGATACCAAGTGTTGAACCGAGTGTCGAGCCGACAGTCGACCTCGCTTCACAATCGAATTCAAGCGATAGCAATTCAGATACCAATCTGTCCGGACCGTCAAATTCCAGCACTTCGAATTCGAATGAGATCCTGACTGTTGCACCGACACCTCAGCCACGTCCCGAAACTGAGTCGACGCCGCAGCAACAGCAAACTGGAACGACGACGCGGCCGGCTACGACGAAAACGCCATCAACGCGGCCCGCGGCAACGCCTCCGCCCGCGAAAACGACACCAAAACCGGCCTCGACCCCGGACCGGAAAAAGATCATTCAGTAGTTTGGAGACCTTCGATGAAGATACGTGCCCCCTTTTTCGCTTTACTTGGCTTTTTAATAATTTCCCTTGTAGTTATCCCGACCTCAGCCAGCGCTCAGGAGCAGGTCAAACCGGATAAAGGCAGATCGAAAAAGGCGCTCGTCGAAGGCGACAAATTATTCCGCCAGCGGAATTATCGTGACGCTTTGGCAAAGCTTTCGGAGGCGGTGCGATTTGACGCAACTAACAGCCAGGCCCATTACCTTAAAGGCTACACGCATTATTTTTTGAAGGAATACGACGACGCGCTCACCGAGTTAAATACCGCAGAGCAGCAGAAATTCAAACCGATCGAGATCCAAAAGGTCCGTGCATTTGTTCAGTACGAACGAAAGGATTTCGAGGCGGCGATGGCCGATATTCGTCCCGTGCTTGCCGCGGAACCTCAAAACCTTGATTACCTGAAACTTTCCGGTGAGATAAGCCTGGGACAAAAGAATTACGACGAGGCCCTTGCTTCGTATCAAAAGGTTTCGGCGATGTCGCCGAACGATGGCAATCTTGTCTTTGCTCTTGCGCAGATCTATGCAGCGAAAGGCGATCTGGAAAACCAGGCCACATACGCCGAAAGCGCAATGCAAAAGGGAACCCAGTTTTACGCCGACGCGCAAGTATTGGCCGCAGATGCGTATTTGAAACTCGGTAAAACACAGCAGGCGGAAACTGCTTTGCTAAAGGTCCTCGAATCTAAACCGGAGAATCGCGAAGTTTATCGCACGCTTGCCGATATCTACCGTCAGCAGAATCGATTTAACGACGCTATCGAGATAATTCGGCGCGGTATAAGGCTCTATCCGAATGATGGCGGGCTTTACACCGATATCAGTTGGTTCTATAGCCTGGCGGGACGTAACGAGGATGCTATCCAGGCGGCGCAGGCAGGCATTCGTTTTCAGCCGAAAGAATCCATGGCATATACAAACCTATGCCGTGCATACAATGACGTAAACAAGCCGGAACTTGCGATCTCAGCATGCAACAACGCGCTTAAGATCAAACCGGATGACGGCGAAACATTTTTCTATCTCGGACGTGCGAACGACTTGCTCGATAAGCCTGCGGAAGCGACAAAGTATTACAAGCGCGCGGTTGCCGGGCTGGAAACATTTACGAGCCAAAATCCCACTTATTCAGATGGTTTTTATCTGCTTGGGAACGCCTATTTTGCTGATAATCAACTAGACAAAGCGATCGCTGCCTACAGCAAATGTTTGGAAATGAGCCCGCGGTTTGCCCGCGCAAGATATAATATCGGGATCGTTCAGCTCGAGAAGAAAAATAAATCTGCGGCAACGGAGCAGTACAACATCCTGGTCAACCTCGACCGCGCGCTTGCGACCAAGCTCAAATCTGAGATCGATAAAGTTTCCGATAAGCCATAAGGTTTATCGGAGGCTTCCCGCGTCATCGATATTCACGTTCACGCTCTGAAACTTCAGCACAACGCGGACCATATCTCCGCGATTGTCGAGGCTTGCCGGAACGAAGGGTGCGGACACTTTGTCGGATCGAAAGGCGGCTTGCAGGCGGTCCATTTTACTTCGGTCTCGCGACGATTCGACCACGTTTGTTATTCGAGCAAGGCCATCGCCGAAAACCTCCGCAACTACTACAACCTCTTCATCCCGCGACGGGATCCGCGGGTCTGAATTCGCCATAGCCACGAGGGTTCCCGACGGGTTGACGCTCGGCGATTCAGGAGAAACATCGGACCGCGAATGTGCAAATTGCTGAGGTGTTATCAGGCTTGTATCGAGGCTCGCAAGGAACAGCGGGTCGCCATTCTGCGAGTTTGGGTCGGTGTTTATCGCCAGATCCGGAACATTCGATGGGATCAATAATACGACCAGGAGCGCGATTCCGAGCACCAAGGACGCGACCGATCCCGTCATTGTGGGCATCAACCAGCGTTGGAACCAACTGCCATCTGACTCACCCACCAATCGAAACGTCGGGAAGCCGTACGACGGTTTCAATCGCGCTGTTACAGCTTGTCGAACAAGTTGCAATGCACTTTCGCTTATTTCAGGACGACGGATCGACCTCAGGTCCTGACGAACTACGTTTATAGCGGAAAGCTCAGCGCGGCAAAGCGGGCAGCGGGTCAGATGCTCCGAGATCGAATCCCCAAGTATCGGATCGACCGTTTCATCAACCATCTCGTGCAGCGTATGTCTTACTTCACGGCACTTCATATTTTCCGTCCTCTACGAATGGCTCACTGACCCCGGCCGTTCATCGAAACCGATGAACGATGGTTCGTCTTACTCGCGCCGCTTGCAGATCGGATCGGGCGGTTTTGAGTTGCTGGTCATTTTCAAATAAGCCGCGTCGTTCCAATTGGCGCCGATCAGGCGAACCTGTCACTTCTTTTGACTCATCGTTTGGCACCGATTTCATTTGTCTTCTAAAGTAAAAACCGGGGCGAGTCAGCCATTCGTAAATTTTCAAAAATCCTTTAGGCGTTCTCGCAGAGCGCCTCTACCGCGTGCGATCCTGGATTTCACCGTCCCGATCCCGATATCGAGAATCCCGGCAATCTCTTCGTAACTGAATCCCTCGACGTCGCAAAGGATCACGGCTTCGCGGAAAGAATGCGGAAGGTTTGCAAGCTCCCTAAAGATCGCCGCCTGTCTTTCGCGGATCAATATCTCGGTTTCGGGGTCGCGGTGTTCGTCAGCGATCCGGTCCAATTCAGTAATATTGCCGTCACCGATCACATCATCCAGCGATATCGTTCGATCCCGCCGTCGTCGTTTCCACCAGCGAAACCTGTTTCGCGCATGATTGATAGCGATGCGGAACAACCAGGTTTTCAATTCAGCGTCGCCGCGAAAGCCTGCAATGCCGTTTACCGCGCTTAGAAATGTCTCCTGGACAATATCGTTGGCGTCTTCGCGGTCGTGGGTCAGGCGAAACGCGAGGGCAAACACGTCCGATGCAAATCTCGTTACAAACTGGTCGAACGCATCTGCATCGCCAGATTTCAACCGTTCAACGAGTCCAAGGGAGGCGTTTTGGACGGTAATAGGCATCCCCGCCATGTCGGCGGCTGTAGCCTCCCGATCGTCGAATGTTATTGACCTACCCAAAAACACCCCACGCTAAACTCATTATCAAACCGCATTTTTACTTCGATCGACGCGGCTATTGATATTAGACACCCGAAACGTGACATTGTTCCCAAAAAAAATTACATGCATGGTCGGTCGTGATGCTGCTTGGGTTGTCGCTTCAAATCTAAAAACCTCGGTTGCTGAAAGCCCGCCATTACGCTAGATTAGTACTTTTGGAAACCGGCAGGTTTTGCCAATTATATAACGTACGGATCAATAGAAATTGCAATTTAGTTAAGTATGGCGAGGAAGAGGCGAAATTTCGATCAGATGCCGCTGCCGGCATCGGACGCGAAGGCTAAAGTTAAATACGAGGACCCGTTTCAAAAGGCTGTGGGAAAACGGGTCGAGGACGCGGCGGGCATTTTTGAAGGCCAGGGCCGCAACATTCTCTATGGCGTCGCCGCTGCGGTTGTGCTCGCACTAGTGATTTGGATCATTTATTCGTGGAGTGGACGAACGAGTAGTGAAGCGCAAACTGCTCTCGGAAAGGCCATCGAAACCTCGCAAGCCCCGATCTCGGAAACCCCGCCGCTCGCAGGTTCTAATCAAAAATCGTTTAAGACCATTCGAGAGCGATCGGAAGCATCGATCGGCGAATTTCAAAATGTGGTGGACAAATTTGGCGGACAGGCCGGCGAAAAGGCGAAATACTTCATTGCCGTGAATCGACTTTGGCTAGACCGCTCCGTTGGTGTTCAGGAACTTGAAGCCCTTTCGTCAACAAGCGGCGAGGTTGGCTCGCTTTCAAAGTTTGCTCTCGCTCAAGTCAGAGCCGAAGATGGCAAGACCGACGAGGCAATAAAACTGTATCAAGAACTGGACGCGTCTTCCGATCCGGTGGTCGCAAAGGACACCATCAAGTTCGAACTTGCAAAGCTATTTGAAAAAGCTGGCCGGAAAGATGAGGCCGTTGCTACTTTGTTTGAGTTAGTAAAAGCGGCAAGTGAGGCTAAGGACCCGGAAGGTAAGTCGGTTCCGCTGACGCAAACTGCCCAGAGTGCCAAAGATAAGCTGAAAGAGCTTGATCCGGAAAAGGCTAAAGAGATTCCGGAGCCGTTACCGGAAACCCCCGGCGGCGCGATGTTCGGAAACTAAAACTCCGTCCACACGATCTGCAATGCGGAAAGCTGCTAGATCTGAAACCCTCCTTGACGATGCGGACGACGTTCGTCTGCCGGTTTCGATACTGGCGTATGCACCAAGTTATGCCGCTGCCAGTTTCCTGACATCATTTTTTTCTCTCCTCGCATTTTATTTGGGGCTTAATTGGGTTGGCGTAGCCCTATTGATCACGGCGATCGTAGTTATTCCCGGCCTTGCGATCACCGATAAGATCGTTTTCGACGGCCGGCGTCTGATCCGAACCGGGGCCGTCCCGCTATTCTGGTTCAAACTTCATGGCCTTCGCTCCTCGCTCAAGCTGCGAAACATCGAGCAAGTCGATACGATCACATCGGGCTCACTGCGGCGTGGCGGCCGTGTCCGTTTCCTTTATCGCACGACCATTTTTGGAAATGGCCCGCGGATAACCTTTTCGGGTTCAGGAGCGCGCTATCGCAGGATGGTACGAGCACTTTTCCGCAGGCTCGACACGAAGGTCCTGGATATTCGCTCGTTTGAATTGCAGAAATATGTGACCGAACCACGCGAGGCGATCCGGATCGCCGACGAGCTTCAGATCCCCGCAAGCGATGTTTTAGAGGGCACGATCCGAAGCGCTACTGCAAAGAAAATTGAGACGGCAGAAAATCTCGATGCACGCCTTTCCGATGCGTCAAAGGCGGCCGTGCTTCGAAACGCTGCGAACCGATTGCGGACCTCCGGAGTGCTGGTTCGGGCGATTGAGGCTTTTCGGCGGGCTCTACGACTTGACCCGAACGATCCATGGCTATTGTTCGAGTTTGCCAGGTGCCTTAATTTGTATGCCTTTGTACGCCGCGAAAAGCAGCTGGAACATCGCGCCGCGGCAGCGTTGCGGCTGGCCGAAAAGCGGGCCTGCGGCGACACAGAACTGCTCGAACGCATTGCGGAAACCTACGTTCAGTTTGGATACTCGCGCAGAGCGGCAAATGCTTATCAGTTAGTGGTTGATCGGATCAGCGATTGCTTCCGCTCACTGATCGGCCTTGCAGAATTGGCACTCGATGATGGAAAGCTCGCTCATGTGGTCCATAATTTTTCCGCTGCAAACCGGATCGCGGGCACCGCAGCCCTCCGGCGATGGACGGATGCGGAAGCGCAGTATTTTTCAAAGTTGAGCGAGAGCGACGAGTATATGGAGCTGGAGATCAGTCGGCTGAATTTGCTCGAAAAGCTTGACCGATGGCAGCGGGCAGCATTTCGAGCGGCTATTTACACATTTCCTATGATCGTTTTCGGGTATTTCTTCGACATGCTGTTTGTCGCAGATACCGGATGGCTGGTTTCATCCGTTGGGCTGGGTTCATGGGCATTAATGAACATCGGCCTGAAAATGCTCTCGCCTCGAATCCCATATGAACTCGTCGAGCGCGATCAGCAATAACTCCTTAACCAAATATGAGATTCCAAGGGCCCGATTTTTCCCGGATGCCTGTTCACTCATTAACGAACATTTTCCGAAGCGCAACAATATTCTGATTCACGGGTTCAAGCGTGATGAGGCCTCGTCTCGGCCGGTCGAGATCGAGAATTATAAAAACTGCAATTGTTATCGCTAAAATGAAAACGATTACTCCCGGCCGCCACTTGCCCCCCTCACTGTGTTCAAAACCAATAATAAAGCTGTTGATCCAACAAAGGGCGAAAAGCATCCAAATGATCGAATCGGGCACTGTAGAAAGGCTGCCCTCATTTCTTGTAGTGACGATATCGATCATTGCATTCAGGGCCGGGACCATTTGGTTCGAAGGGATCAGATTATCGCGATCTTGTGCAAGCCGGGCCGCTCGGGCCCAAAGCCGCTTGAAGATCTCATCCGCACGATGAAGGGCCTCTACGTTTTTCTCGGGATCCATTCCGGCTTCAAAAAATGCGATCCTGGCTTCGACATATTCTTTAAAATCCGCGCGAAAGCCCTGCCGCTCTTCCTCAGGATAGAGATCCGAGCGCAGTATCGCGGTTCCAATATCGTTCGCTTCCTCGACAATTATGTGTCGCCGCAGATCGTATCGAGATGATGAATTTCCAAAGGTGAATGCAAGCAGTAACGCTAACAGGCCCAAGACTGCACTTTCGACGGGGCCGATCTTACTCCGCGGTTTCCTCCCCGCAAGCGTCAGGCCGATCCAATATGCAAGCAGCATCGCAAGGAACAACGCAACAGCGAGTTCAATCGCACCAAAACTCGAAAGAAAGCTCAATTTGATCTCCATACAGTGCAGGACAAGGTGGAAAAGATTACTTATTAAGAACTAAAACGTCGTGTAAAACGGCTTATTTTTTCTTAGTTGCCTTCGTTTCTTTTCGGGATTGCGATCGCGCCGACACCTTCGCCTTCGTTTTCGGAGCCGGATTAAGCATGGACGACCAGCGAAACTCCGGCGTTTCGAAACCTTCTTTCAATTTTTTGAAAATGAACTCGGTCATGTTTTCGACGATCCAATTATGGTTGTACTCGCCAACCGACGCGAGTTCAGCGTCCGGCGCCGGATTCATAAAGTCGATTGCATACGGGATACCATCTTTGATCGCGAACTCAACGGTATTCAGGTCGTATCCAAGGGCCTTGCAAATCGTCACCACGTCCTGCTCAACGCGTTTATGCAGTTCGGGCGTGAGATAATTTTCGACGTTTACATATTGCATGCCGCTTAGGTAAGGCTTCGAAGGGTCATACGGCATTATCAGCACCTTCTCCTGGCCCACGCAGTAGCAACGAACAAAATGATCGTATTCGATGCCTTCCTGCAGCGTCATACAAAGTGTTCCGGAATCGTTGTATTCCTTCCAAAGCTCCTCCAGGTTATGGATCTTGGAAACGTTTTTCCAGCCGCCACCGTCATGCGGCTTGAGGAATGCGGGGAAGCCAACATAATTGATAATGCCTTCCCAATCGATCGGAAACTCCAGATTGCGGAGCGATTCGCTCGTAATGTCTTTGATATATGCGTGCTGCGGAAGTAGGACTGTCTTCGGAATTGCGACTCCGATCTTTGCGGCAAGCGAGAAATTAAAGAATTTATCGTCGGCCGACCACCAAAACGGATTATTGATTACATAAGTGCCCTCGAGGGCCAGTCTTTTCAAGGCCGCGCGATAATATGGGACCTCGTGGGAGATGCGGTCGATGATCACGTCATATTTTATGGGTTCGTCGAGCCGAATGCCGCCAACCGTGACCATTTCGGCCGTAACTTCGCCCTTGCCTCGTTCGTTTATCGATCGGATGATCGACTCGGGGAACGTAACCTCACGACCCACCAGAACTCCTACTCGTTTCATAAATTGCCCTTCCTTTAAATATAGCTTCGTTAAGAAATATTGCCGCGTATTAAGCAGTAAAAAGAAACGAGTATTTTATTCCACGTAGGTGGACTTCGCAAGGAAGGCTTTTTAATGTCTATTAGGAGTTGGAACCCGGAAGCAGCTCGTAGTTGCCCATCTGGCGATTGTAAGCGTCGAGAGCTCCGACCTCGTCAGCGGTTTGATCGAGCATCTGCTTCGTCATTGCAATAGAGTCAGATAGCTGTTCGAAATCTAGTAATGAGAATTTCTCCGGCGTCGACATTGTGACGATCTCGTCATTGAGATAACTGAAAAAGTTCTCGATGGACTGCAGTTGCCCTTCAACAAGTTTGACGCTGCGTTCGATCTCGTCGAACGAGGCAATTCGGCGTTTCAAGATCTCGACATTGGTTTGCTGAATACGTTTTGTCTTATCGTCCGTGGCGCTCTCCGCGGCGCGGTAGGCTTGAGAAAGTTGGTTATGGACCGCCTGACGGTTGATCGACTTCAAGTGCTGTTTACGCCTGCGATATACATCCAGCAGATCGACAAAATCTTCCCAGCGTTGATCCAGCGTTCTTAGATTCGAAGGTAGTGCCGCTGCTCCAGTGAACTTTTTATAGTTGTCCTGGATCTTTTCCTTTAGCCAGCGCAGATATTCGACTGCTTCTCGTTCGCGCGGTGTGAACGTCTTTATAAGCTTTTCACGAGCATCCTTTGCGGCCTTAAACAACCTTTGTTTCTCGCGAGTTTGGACGAGCTGGCGATACCAGGGCAAATTGGGCAATACCATGATGTAGGCGAGCTCCGCTATTAAGGCGATCAATAGAGGGATCACGCTGAAAGAATACGCAGCGGCGACAGCGAAACCGGCAAGGCCCCAAAAATTGATCGGTTCCTTGATCGCTTCCTTTGCGTAGCTTTGTTCGAATCGCTGAAGATCCCGCTGGTACTTGGCCAGGTCCGCCATAATTACTAGATGCGCAAAATCGTGCCGGAGTTTGGACTAAAAATCTAGTTCGCGGCCTCGTTCGTTTCCTTTACGATCACGTCCTCAAGGACCTTTTCGTCTGAACCGGCCGTAATTTGTTTGCCGGCACCGCCGGAACCGGACCCGAGCATGCCCATCTGCTGCTTGTATTCGAGCAACTTATCGTGAAGCTGGATATCCATTGCCTCTCGCTCAATATCCGCCATCTGCGTATCGACCGACGATGTACCAAGCTGCAGTTTTGCCTCGGCAGCGGCAACACGCCGATCGATCTTCTCACGCATCTCGTTGAAGGTTGAGGCGTCGTCGCCGATATTAAACGTCTCCATGGTCTGCGCAAGCTGTTCCTGGAGCTTGGCCTGCTTAGCAGCGCTTATAAGCTGCATAGCCTCGGCCGTGCGTTTCTTCATGTTGAGAACGTAATTGTCGCGGGCTTTTAGAGCTTGCTTCGAAGCAAGCGAAGCATGTTCAAGCTGGGCTGAGGTGCGTTCCTTGTCGAGCTGGGCCTGTTGTAACTGCCCGATGTATGCGGTGGCTATGTCGTCACGGCCCATCTTTACCGATGCTTTGATCTTGGAATCGAGATCTACGACCTGCTTTTCAAGGTTTTCGTGGTTCTTGAGCAGCAGCCTTTCTGTCGCCATTACCTGGGCGACCGAATTGTTCAATTCGGGTACGCGGTCGCGCATGTCGCGGATCGTCTGTTGAAGCACCAACTCGGGATTCTCGATCTTATCAAGTGCCGCTCCGGTGCTCGCTCTAAAAATTCTGGTTATTCTCGCCCACAATCCCATCTCTTTTTGCTCCTAAAATGCGGTATCAAACGCACTTCCGCCAAATCACTACGACGAACTCCTCGCGTAAGTTGCATTTTCCGGGAATCAGTATAACAGGAAATCGCCATTTTTGAACGGCAAACAGTACGCTCGAGAGGCGGCATTTGCAAGAAGGCCCAACGGCCGACGTTCATTCAATGGGCGCACCCAGCTCTGCAATCAAGGGAAGTGCAACCGCATCCTAAGTTGCAGTAATATCAACATCGCCCGTGGGAAAAAAGGTCGTTCAATATGAAGGAAATCGTTTCAGGTTTGGCAATGCTCTCCGTAATATGGTCAATGCTTCTGCCGTTCACGCCACTGGCGCGCGCGCAGGCGATCGGGAAGTCCATGGATAGCAAAATGGAAAAACTGCCGCCGGGCCTGACCTTCCGTCTTAGCGAGGGTGTCGAGGGGGCCGAAAAACGCGAAAAACAGCCGCTCGCTGACTCTGAAGCAATTTCCGGAAGCGAGGCGGGCCGCATTTTGGGCCGATTACCGGCGATAAAAAGCGATCCCGACGACCAGACCGCATTTGCAAAGCGGATCGGAACGCTTCCGGCACCCAAGACCGGCAACCGCGTTCCTGTAAAATTTCCGGCTAACGAACAGCAAAACCTGCCGAATGTCGACGGCGCGAAAACGCCGCTCGAAGTCGTGCGGTTTTCGCCCGAAGGCGAAGTTCCGCTGGCGCCCGACCTTGGAGTTACATTTTCGCAGCCAATGGTCGCCGTTACTTCGCAAGAGGAAGCCGCGAAATATGCGCCCGTCGAACTGACCCCACAAGTTGAGGGCCGTTGGCGATGGCTTGGAACCAAAACGCTGATGTTCGATACCGACAAGCGTTTTCCGATGGCGACAAAGTTCACGGTCCGCGTTCCGGCGGGAACTAAGTCGGCGACAGGCCAGGTTTTGCAGAAAGACTTTGTTTGGACTTTCACGACCCCGCCGCCGAAGGTCGAACAGATGATCCCGCAGGGGCAAACTGTCAGGCGCGATGCGTTAATGTTCATCCGTTTCGATCAGATTGTGAATCCTGAATCAGTTTTGAGGACGATCGCCGTAACGAGCCGCGGGCAAAAGGTCGCGACGCGGCTCGCAACTCAAGCAGAGATCGACGCGGACGGTTCAATTTCATACGCAGTTAAGCAGTCGCAGCCCGGACGTTGGATCGCGTTTCGTGCGGTAACCCTCGACGGCAAAACAGAAAACGCCTTGCCGGCCTCGTCACCGATCGTCGTAAATGTCGGAAAGGGAACACCGTCAGCGGAGGGCCCGCTGGTGACGACGGCGGTACAGTCCTTTCAGTTCGTTACTTACGGAGCGTTCAAATTTGGGCGCGCTTATTGCGGGTGGGAACAGAATCCGAATTGCTCACCCTTTCACGACTGGTATCTGGAATTCAGTAACGCGATCGATGGCTCAAAATTCACAAAGGAGATGGTGAAGATCGATCCGCCGGTCGAGGGTATCAATATCTATCCAAGCGGGAACAACCTTTACTTTCAGGGTTACAAAAAGGGAAGGACGACTTACCGCATCACCGTCGACGCCGGGTTGACAGACGTCTTCGGACAAACACTTTCCGCACCAGCGACCGCGACGATAAAGGTCGGTACCGCGGAGCAGAATTTCTATGCTCAGGGGGGAGCGATGACGGTGCTCGATCCGACGTCGAAGCCGACGTTTTCGATCTATTCAACGAATCATAATTCTGCGCGGGTGAAAATGTACCGGGTGGGTCCGTCGGATTGGTTCCAATACACGCAGTATTATCGGCGGTTAAATTACGACGACAATCAGCGGCCGGTGATTCCGGGCACACTCGTGTCGGACGAAACGGTTCCGATAAAAAGCGTCGCGGACGAAATGGTCGAGACGCGGATCGATATTGCGAAGGCTTTGAATGGCGGATTTGGCAACGTGATCCTCGATATCGAGCCCACGGTGAAACGCGACAAATACGATCGCTCGCGAGTTTTAACATGGGTTCAGTCTACACAGATCGGCCTTGACGCTTTTGTCGACTCGACCGAACTCGTCGGCCTGGCGACCGAGCTTTCAACCGGCAAACCGCTTAGTGGGGTCGTATTGTCGATCTATCCGAATGGGAAGCAGCGCGTTTCGGAGATCACGACGAAGGAAAAGGGTTGGATCGACACGATCTGGGAATGGGTCGCGGGAAGCGGTCCGAGCGCCGGCGATATAGAAACATTGAATGAAGATGGTTCGGAAGCGGAAAGTGAAACCGTCGAGCCTGCGCAAGATTCGACTACCGGAGCAAACGGCGTCCTGCGCCTGCAGCTTACCGACGAAGTTTCGCAGAAGGGAATGAATCTTCTGATCGCGAAGCGTGGAAAAGACACTGCGTTCTTACCCGAAAATACGGAATACTATTGGCAGGATACCGGCACCTGGTACAAACGGTCGGCTTCCGATTCGCTTCGGTGGTTCGTGTTCGACGACCGCAAAATGTACAAGCCGAAGGAAGAAGTTGCCGTCAAAGGATATATCCGACAATTGACGGCTGGAAAGCTCGGCGATGTCGAGGGGCTTGCAGATTCTGCTTCCGGTTTGACTTGGTCCGTCAAAGATCCGCGAAATAACGAAATAGCCAAAGGTGAAGGTTCGCTTAACGCTTTTGGCGCATTCGACTTCAAATTCAAACTTCCGGATAATGCGAACCTTGGATATGCGCGAATAGATATTTCCACTAATAGCGGCCTTTCGGGCAGCAGCTATTCACATCAATTTCAGATCCAGGAATTTCGGCGGCCGGAATTTGAGGTTTCTGCAAAAGTAGAAACGGAGGCGCCGTTTTTCGTCGGAGGAAGCGCGAATCTCTCGGTCGAGGCAAAGTATTACGCGGGCGGCGGATTGGCGAATGCTGAGACCAATTGGACCGTCACCGCGACGCCGACGAATTACACGCCGCCGAACCGCGACGACTTCACTTTCGGAACGTGGGTTCCATGGTGGCGGATCTATGACGATGGAGGCTATGGCCGGCCGTACGGCGGAACGACGCAAACTTTCAAAGGTGTGACGGATGCAGGTGGGCGGCATCTTTTGAAGATCGACTTCGATTCGGTCAAACCGCCGCGACCTTATGCGATAAGCGCTTCGGCGTCGGTGCAGGACGTAAATCGTCAAACCTGGGCTGGACAGGCCTCACTGCTGGTTCACCCCTCGTCACTTTATGTCGGCATTCGAACCCCGCGGACGTTCGTCCAAAAAGGTGAAAAGATCGATGTCGAATCGATCGTATCGGACATCGACGGCAGATTGATCGCCGGTCGCGATGTTGAGATCAAAGCCGTTCTGAAAGACTGGCAGTTCGATAAAGGCTCGTGGAATGAAGTCACGGTCGATGAACAGTTTTGCAGCGTTAAATCGAAGGAAGCGGCGCAGAAATGTACTTTTGTCGCGAAGCAAGGCGGACGTTACACCATCATTGCGACTGTAATGGACGATCGCGAGCGGTTCAACGAAAGCGAGCTCACTATTTGGGTTCCGGGCGGCAAACAGCCACCGAAGCGGAATGTTGAGCAGGAAGAGGTTCAAATAATTCCTTCGAAAAAGGATTACGCGCCGGGCGATGTCGCCGAGCTTCTCGTGATCGCGCCGTTCACACCTGCGGAAGGGGTGCTGACCCTTCGCCGCGAAGGTCTGGTAAAAATCGAGCGGTTTTCGATGAAGGATTCGTCGATCACACTAAAAATACCGCTCGAGGAAAAGTATCTACCGAATATTTATGCACAGGTTGATCTGGTCGGAGCAGCCACGCGGCAAAACGATAAGGGCGAGGTCGACCCGAAGCTTTCGAACCGTCCGGCATTTGCGAGCGGAAACGTCAATCTTTCGATATCGACAGCCTCGCGCAAATTGACTGTTTCCGCCGAACCGAAGGAAAAGACTTTGGCGCCGGGCGGCGAAACCAAGGTCGATATCGAAGTCAAAGATCACAACGGCGAGCCGGTCGCTAACAGCGAGGTCGCGGTCGTTGTCGTCGACGAGGCGGTGCTCGCACTCTCGCGATACAGCATTGCCGATCCGATGTCGGTGTTTTACACGGCTCGCGCAACCGGTGTTACGGATCATCACCTTCGAAAGGATGTGCTGCTCGGAAACCCCGATGATGTCAAGGCGAAGCCGCCACCGCCTGCGCCCACTTTGGCAGCAACCGAGTCCGTATCGGTGTTTGCGGCCGGGCGTTCCGCGCCGTCGCCGAAGATGATGAAAGCCGAGGCGCAGCGAAATATTTCTGCCGATTCGGCTGTTGCGAATGAAGTCGAACAGGCTCAAGCCGAGCAACCGATCAATCTTCGAGAGAATTTCAATGCGCTCGCAGTATTCGCACCTACGATAAAGACGGATTCGAATGGGCGCGCGACGGTTGACGTAAAGCTGCCTGACAACTTAACGCGTTATCGCGTCACCGCGATCTCGGTCGATTCGGGTAAGCGATTTGGCAAATCGGAATCGAACATCACGGCAAAACAACCTTTGATGGTGCGACCAAGTGCACCGCGTTTCATGAACTTTGGCGACAAGATCGATCTGCCGGTCGTTGTTCAAAACCAAACTGACAAAGACATGGCCGTCGATGTCGCGATTCGAGCGACCAACGCGCAACTGGGAGAGGCTGCAGGCGGGACGCCTGCGCTCCAGTCGGGCCGCCGAGTGTTCGTCAAGGCCAACAGTCGCGAGGAAGTGAGGTTTCCGGTCTCGACCGTGAAGGCGGGAACCGCACGGTTCCAGATCGCGGTAAATTCGGGATCGTATTCCGACGCTGCCGAGATCTCGTTACCTGTTTGGACGCCGGCGACGACTGAGGCCTTTGCGACATACGGCACGGCGGACCAGAACGGAGCCGTCATCCAACCGGTGCAAACGCCTGGCGACGTATATCCTCAGTTCGGCGGGTTGGAGGTAACAACCAGTTCGACACAATTGCAGGAACTGACGGACGCGTTCATCTTTCTGACGAATTATCCGTATGCATGTTCCGAGCAGATCGCGTCACGAATGATCTCGATCGCGGCGATGCGCGACGTGCTGAATGCCTTCAAATCGAAGGACATGCCGACGCCGGAAACGCTTAATAAATATTTCGCCCGCGATATCGAGATATTGCAGTCGCGACAGAGAAGTGACGGCAGCTTTGGACTTTGGAAGCGTGACAGGGAACGGTACGAATATCCGTTCCTGACCGTACACGTCGCACATGCTCTGGCATTGGCGAAAGCGAAGGGCTTCAAAGTGCCGGACGACATGCTTAATAAAACAAAACCTTATTTGAAAGATGTAGAAAAGCATTTTGACGATTGGTACAAGAATTCGCCAGAGGTACGTTGGACCATTTCTGCCTATGGTCTTTACGTCCGGGACATAATGGGCGATAAGGACGTTGCGAAGACCAAAAGGCTTTTGACGGAAGCGACGATCGAAAAAATGCCGTTCGAGGCGCTCGGTTGGACTATGTCGGTGCTCGCCGACGATCCGGGTTCGAAGGTTGAGGTTGATGCGATCATTCGGCATTTAATGAACCGCACGACCGAGACCGCGGCGACTGCGAATTTCGTAACCGATTACGGCGACGGCGCCTGGCTGATCATGTATTCGAACCGCCGCGCCGATGGTGTGCTGCTTGAAGCAATGATCAAGGCGCAGCCCGAAAATGACCTGATCCCGAAACTCGTACGCGGCCTTCTGGATCATCGAGTAAAAGGCGCGTGGTCCAACACGCAGGAGAACGTCTTTATTCTTTTGGCGCTCGACAAATACTTCAACACGTTCGAAAAGGTAACGCCGGATTTTGTTTCGCGTGTCTGGCTCGGGAACACGTACGCCGGCGAGCAGATTTTCAAAGGCCGCTCGACTGATTCGAATGTACTGAATATCCCAATGTCGTATTTGGTCGATCAGGGTGGAACTTCAAATCTGTTCCTCGATCGCCAGGGCGCAGGCCGTTTGTATTACAGGATCGGAATGAAGTACGCCCCGACGAATTTGAAGCTTGCTCCTGCAGATTACGGTTTCGAAGTTCTCAGAAAATACGAAGCGGTCGATGATAAGGACGACGTTAAGCAAAACGCCGATGGGAGTTGGACGATCAAGTCCGGTGCTCGCGTCCGGGTGCGCATTACAATGGTTGCACAGGCACGGCGATATCACGTCGCTCTCGTCGATAATTTACCCGCCGGGTTGGAGATACTTAATCCAGGGTTGGCAGTTGCGGAAGCAATACCCGATGATACCGGCGATGGCAATACGCCCGTCATAACTATGGGGAGCCGTTCGTTCGGACACAATTATTACTGGTGGCGAATGAACTGGTTCGAGCACCAAAATTTCCGCGACGAGCGTGCCGAGGCGTTTACGTCACTATTATGGGAAGGCGTTTACAACTATAACTATGTTGCACGTGCGACCACGCCCGGACAATTTGTTGTGCCGCCGGCAAAGGCAGAAGAGATGTATCATCCAGAAACCTTCGGGCGGACAGGAACGGATTTTGTTCGAGTAGAATAGGCCCGCATAAAGAGTGGATAGTTGATCGAGCCAACTATCCACTTTTCAATTGTTCAATAAGCACTGCGATCAGTAACTCGCGTTCATCGTTAGCTTCTTTGCGAGGTTGTTCGCGAGAAACGTGTTGTTATCGTCCGTTGGGGAACCATTGTAGTCCGGCGAAGCACCTAGAAAGCCGGTCTTGCCGGTATGCATCGCGTTATCCTGGTTCGATTTTATATGCGCGGTCTCGTGATAGATCGCGCCGGAAAGCTCCTTTGGACTGTCTTCATACAACCTATCGCAGTAGACCTCGCAGATCTTCTTGTTTAGGTCCGTCATGCCAAGGATCTTATCGTTGGCCTCGGCGGTTGCAACGCTGCCGCCCTGCGCCTTGATAACGCTTTTGCTGATATTCCGGACCATATAAACGATAACGTCCGTGTCCTGAAGCGATGGAGTTGTGCCGTCTTCGACCAAGACGGCACTCGAGCTGTCGAACGTTTTCTGCTTATCGATCGCTCCCTTAAGGTACGTTTGCAGCAGTGTGATCGCTTTTTCGAGCGAATCGCGTTTTCCGCCTTTGTACTTTACGTGAATTGTGAATGCACCCATATAAAAGTTGACCCCCGAATAGATATATTAAAACTCAAAATCAATGACGTAACTGGTGCCTATATTTGCATAGTGATGCAATTTTGGCTCGCACGTCGCTGCACCGTGAATATCACGTTTGTGAAATGCCTCTCTCGGACTCGAACTACGGACCGATGGGACAAGATTTTATTTCAAACCTTGTCCATGTTCGCCACCCGCACGGGTAGCGAATTTTCGACATGGAATCCACGTTTACTAAATTGATCGAATGGGGATCAAATCGTCGGCATTGCCGTTTGGAGCGTGAAAACGCAGGGGAACGACGAGTGGATGGTCGAAGCCTCTTGCCTCGTAAAAGGGAAACATCTCGCGGTAGTCGCGGTGAACGCGATTGGCGAGACTGTGAGCTTCATCGCGCAACAATTGAAGGACCGAATGGGCCGGAGAGTCCGGGTTGAACTTAATGGTAGGTTTGTCTGGAATTAGAAACGAAGCGATCGACGAATGTTTGCCCCTTGGTTTTACTGCTGCGACTAGAGCATAGTCCCCGGCGCCATCATTCAATACTCCAGAGACTTTGTTTAACTGCGGTTTCCCGCCGTCCAAAACGATGAGATCGGACCGGTTTTTCGCGTTACTCAAATAGCTTTTAACAGCCTGCCCAAGCGCTCCGAGTTCGGTATTCTCAGTCGAAACGACGAAACCGTAATCGGTTGAAAGAAATTGTCCGTTTTCCCAAACTGAAAAGGCGGCGATGAAGGCCGACCCGGAAATATGGGCGACATCGAATGCTGCGATCCGTTTCGGAGCGACGTCCAAACCAAACGATGTTTTCAGTTCGCGTGTGATCGCGGCCGGCGTTGCCACCGGCTTTATTTGATCGAGCAAATGTTCGCTGTGGCTAAGGTTTATGCCCCGGAATGCATTCAAGCCTTTTGTCGCGGGATCGCTGACGATTATTTTTGCCTCGCGCCCAAACCGGCGGAAAAGCCTTTGCTCGAGCTCGTTTCGATTTGCAAGTCGGAAGGGAATTCGGATCTCCTTTGGGAGGTGGATTTGGTAAAACGAATTGATGATGGTTTCAAGAATCTGTTCCGGAGAGTTGGTTTCACTTTGCCCGAAGGCGAACACCTTGCGTCCCAAAACACTGCGTCCCCTGTGTGTTACAAGGTGGAATGCGTTCTCTTTGAAGGCAAAACTATCGACCGCATCGTCTAACCACACTTTTTTCCTCGGTTCGTTCCAGAATTTATCTGCAGCTACCATGATGTCCCGATATCGGGCAGCTTTTTCGAATTCCTGACTTGCTGAAAGCTCGTCTATGATCGCGTTGAATTTCCCGACCAATGTTTGCCTTTGGTTTGCCAGGAAAGATTTGGCGAGGTCAACTACTCCTAGGTATTCCTTGCGGCCGCAAATCGACGAAACGCATGGTGCGAGGCAGCGTCGTCGAAAATACTGCGTACATGGAACCGGAAAATTGCCGTCGATATTTATATCGCACGATCTTAGTCGGAAAGTTCGATTTACGAAATCGATCAGCATTCGAGCTGCCGTTTTTGGTAAAAATGCTCCGAAATATTCCGCATCGTCGTTTTCGATCTTACGGGTCGCAAGTACCCGCGGAAATTTTTCGCCCGTGATCTTAAGATGCGGATATAGGTTCGCTTTGATATTCGACAGGTCGGCTACTGGAATGTCGTTCTTCATTTGGCCGCAGTTTGATAAGCGTCGAGCATCTCGTAGATCGTCTGGAGCGAATCAGCGTCTTCGATCCGCTTGTCCTCGCGCCAGCGCGCGATACGCGGAAAACGTACGGCAACTCCCGATTTATGGCGCGAAGAACGCTGAATAGCTTCGAAAGCCAATTCGAAGACGAGTTGCGGTTTAACGCTCCTTACCGGCCCAAAAGTTTCGATCGTGTTGTCGCGCACGTAGCGGTCTACCTTTCGAATTTCGGCATCATTCAAACCTGAGTATGCTTTCGCGAACGGAACCAATTCATCGCCTTTCCAAACGCCGAATGTGTAGTCGGTAAAAAGATTCGAACGTTTGCCCGAACCTTTTTGTGCATAGATCAGTACCGCGTCAACCGTTAACGGATCGATCTTCCATTTCCACCAATCGCCCCGATGCCGGCCAACGCGATAGGGTGAGGCACGGTGTTTCAGCATGAAGCCTTCCACGCCGAGGCTGCGGCTTTCCTCTCGACGTTCGGCAAGATGTTCCCAATTCTCCGCTTCCAGAGAATCAGCAACGCGTATCACGGCTTTTGCTGGTGGATCTAACTCTACGATCAATTCTTCGAGTAGATTCCGGCGATCTTTAAAGGCAAATTCGCGGATGTCCTTTCCTTCGAATTCCAAAAGATCGTAGCTGAGTAAGATCACCGGGACTTCTTTCAAGATCTTTGCAGACAAATTCTTTCGACCGATCCGCTTTTGAAGTTCAGTGAATGGTAGTACTCGGCCGTTGAGCCACGGAACTATCTCGCCGTCGATAACCGTTCCATTTGGCAATGTGTGAGCCGCAGCTTCTATCTCCGGAAAACGTTCGGTCATCAGGTCCTCGCCGCGGGACCAGATAAACACTTCGCCCTTTCGCTTGATAACTTGCGCTCGAATTCCGTCCCACTTCCATTCCGCCTGCCATTCGGAAAGATCACCAAGCTCTTCAGGAGTGAAATCGATCTGATGTGCCAGATGAAACGGGTAAG
>QHXS01000244.1 GCA_003223975.1 Acidobacteriota bacterium | reverse complement strand
CCGATCACTACACGCGGAACAAAGCTAGAAAATCGCGGTTCATTGGGTTTGAATGAAAGATCAAGCTCGGCGTAAACCTTTCCGCGATCCAAGACGTCCGTTGTCGGCACGTTGAATATCGTCTGCTGTGCATTCGCGTTGACTGCCAACAGAACCGAAAAAATGAACGCGAATAGAAATAAATAAATAACTAATTTCATACGCCGGCAGATTCACCGATCTCGTTCCAACTTAGGCGCGTTTGCGACCCGGATCGCCGAATTCACCTCGTCGATCTTGTCAAGGTAGTGGGCCGCCAGGAACACAAGCGGGAACGTTGCGGCGAGAAGCACATTGCCAAATATTGCCGTTCGACCCGAGGATGAGATCGCATGTATAAGCGACGCAGTAGCAAAGCCGAGTCCGAAAAGTCCAGTTACCAATGCGGAAGCCGTAAATGCAGTGAGGGCTAGAGCCAATCGTCGCCGTCGTCTTAATAACTGCGACTCTGGACTTACCATCTCAAAAGAGTGTCTTGAAAGTGCGATCTCTCTCATTTCGGCTTCTTCGGTTACGCTTTTCGCGCCATCACCCAAGCTACACATTATCGCCGCCCGTATAAGCTAGGGATAAAAGTTGTATAAAAAATTTATAAAGATATAGGTTTGAGAGTTCTGAGCCGGTTTGAGGTAAAGCGTGTGAGATATAATCTTGGAAATGCAGCCACGCTCCAGAATTTCATCGCTCGTCATTGGGATCGCTGTTTCCATCGCGGCCATTGGAGCGGCAACTGCGGTGATGCTGCTGTTTCGCGAAAGGGTAAACGCCACCTCAGTAACACTGATCTATCTGCTTACGGTTGTCATCTTGGCGTCGGTTTTCGAACGTTGGGCGGCGATAACGGCATCGATCGCCTCGTCACTGCTGCTTAATTTCTTTTTTATCGAGCCGTATTACACCCTGACGATAAGCGAGCCGCAGAATTTAGTATCGTTCTTTGTCTTTCTTGCCGTTGCGATCGCCGTTGGGCATTTGTCGGCAACTTCGAACCGACGCCGTGCCGAAGCCGAGCGTTTGTACAAGGAGATCGAAGAAGCTTTTGAAAGATCGAGCGAGGCTGAAGGGATCAAGCGGAGCGAGAAGCTGAAGAGCGCGCTTCTCGACGCGGTGACGCATGACTTCCGCACACCGTTAACATCGATCAAAGCATCGGTGACGATGCTCATCCAGGAAAATGAATTCGGCAAAGGTAGCTCGAAGTTGGACCGGCACGGCCGTGCCGACCTTCTGAACGTCATCGACGAGGAAACCGACCGTCTTAACACTTTTGTCGAGTCAATGGTCGAGCTTGCGCGTTTTCAATCAGGATCGGCGGCGCTGAAACTTTCCCTCGTTACCGCCGAAGAGATAATCGTCAAGACCGCGAAACGTGCGAAGGAAATACAACGTTCGCACCAGCTCGTGTCGAATATTGCGAGTGACCTTCCACATTTGTCGCTCGATCCAAGGTTCATTGTCGAAGCTATCTTCAACCTGATCGACAATGCGGCAACATACTCGCCGCCGAATACGACGATCGAGATCACGGCGAAAAAGAATAACGGAAACATTCGTTTTTCCGTCGAGGACGAAGGCCCCGGCATTCCCGTAGCTGAGCGCGAGTCGGTCTTTAAAAAGTTTTACAGAAGCCAGGCGAAAGCAGGGCAGCACGGAATGGGAATGGGATTAGCGATAGTGCGCGGCATTATCGAAGCGCATGGAGGCGAGATCTGGGTCGAATCCGGAAAAAAGGGCGCCCGATTCGTTTTCGATCTGCCGATCGATACTGATGGACGATAGGAAAAAGATCTTAGCTGTTGATGACGAGCCTCAAATACTGCGCGTTCTCCGCCAGATCCTCAACGCTCACGGATACGCCGTCCAAGCGGCTCAAGACGGTGCATCTGCTTTAGAGGTCTTCAAGAAGTGGTCGCCGGACCTTGTATTGACTGACCTGCAGATGCCGGAAATGGACGGACTTCGACTTTGCAAAGAACTTCGCGCGGTCTCAGACGTTCCGATCGTTATCCTTTCGGTTCGTAGCGAAGAGGAAAAGATCGTCGAAGCTCTCGATACCGGAGCCGACGATTACATAACGAAGCCATTCGGGACCAACGAGCTGTTGGCGCGCCTCAGATCGGCATTTCGCCGCGCCCCGGCGAAGGAAACCAGCCTGATCGATTCGGGACCGTTTCGGATCGACATCACCGCCCACACGGCCAAAATGAACAGCAAAGATGTCCGCCTTACTCCTAAGGAGTTTGACCTGCTGGTTTGTTTTCTTCGAAACCCGGACCGCGTTCTCACCCATTCTTTCCTGTTGCAAAAGGTTTGGGGCAGCTACTACGCCGGGCAATTCGAAGCGCTTCGGGTCCTCGTCGGTTCGCTGCGAAAGAAGATCGAGGCGGACCCGTCGAATCCGCAGTTTATCCAAACCGAACCGTGGATAGGCTATAGGTTTGTTTCAATTTAGATTTCCTGCTCTGTACGATCTTGCTTTTTTGCTGCTGTAACATTCCTGAATCCGACACAAACGGAATATTCGAACCGACTGAATTGGGTGGGTTATAATATTACTTTTGGGCAATGAAGACGTGTCGAAAACGTAAAGTCGACAATGACGGCGAAAATTGTTTGTCCGGACGTGGCGAATAGCTCGCCGTAAGTGCAGATGATCCGACGGATGGCCTTACCTGCTGGAACTAAAATTGGACGCTACGAGATAACCGCGCTGATCGGATCGGGCGGGATGGGTGAGGTGTATCTGAGCGAGGATACGCAGCTTGGGCGCAAGGTTGCGGTCAAGATCCTCAATAGCGAATTGGCGGCGGACGCGACGGCTCGGAAGCGGCTGGTCCGTGAGGCTCGTGCGGCGGCGACGCTGGAACACCCGAATATCTGCTCGATCCACGAAGTCGGGGATGCGGACGGGCATCAGTTCATCGTGATGCAGTTCGTCGAAGGCGAGACGCTCGATGCGAGATTGAAAGACCGGCCGGTCGACATCAAGGAAGCTCTCAATATTGCCGTCCAACTTGCTGATGCGTTAGCTGAGGCACACACGCGAGGGATCATTCACCGTGACATCAAACCCGCCAATGTAATGATCACAAAACGCGGGGAAGTGAAAATGATGGACTTCGGCCTTGCGAAGATCCTTTCGGACGGTGTGCCCTACGGGAGCGAAGCCGAGACCGCGGCATTGGTCAGCACGCCCGGCACCCTGATCGGGACAATGCCTTACATGTCGCCGGAGCAGGTTCGTGCCGAGACGCTGGACGCGCGATCGGACATTTTTAGTTTCGGCATCTTGCTGTATGAATTGGTCACCGGGCAGCGGCCGTTTCACGGTGCGAGCACAGCGGAGCTTGCTTCGTCCATCCTGACCCATGAGCCTCCACCGATGGCAAGATACTCGCATGACGTGCCGGCGGAATTGGACAGGATCGTTAGTAAGTCGCTCCATAAAGATCCTGAGGACCGTTATCAAACTTCTAAGGACCTTTTGATCGACCTTCGAACGCTGCGCGACGAGGTCGAGTTTCGACATCGGCTGGAACGCTCGCAACCGCCCGAGAACAAGAACGACACCGCTGAGATCCCGGATGTTGAAATAAAGACGAAAGTTTTCGACAAGCCTCCGGCAACATTGCGCGAGGTAAAGAGTCTGTCGACCAAAGAAACTCCAGTGGCCGCCCGGAGGATATCGCCCTGGACGGCCGTGATCGCGGTTGCTTCGATCGGGCTGCTGAGCCTAGGGGGCTGGTGGCTTTGGTCGCGAAGCAACCAGAACTGGGCACGAGAACAGCTGCCAAGGATCGAAGAGCTTGCCGCTGCGGGAAATTATTTCGAGGCGTACGACCTTGCAGACAAAGCGGAAAAGTATCTACCCGGTGACCCTATCATTACGAAACTGATGCCGACGATCTCGGACACGATCTCGGTCAGCTCGGACCCTGCCGGGGCGGAGGTGTATCTGACACGCTTTGCCTCGACCGCCGAGGGCAAAGCACCTTCCGCCGAGCTTATAGGAAAAACGCCGCTCGCCAACGTGCGCGTCGCCCGCGGAGCATACATACTTTCGTTGCAGAAAGAAGGCTTCGCAAAGATCGAACGGACAGTCTCGGGAACGATCCTCCGCGGCGGCGGCTTGACGTCAATTCCACCGCCCTCGAAGCTTAAATACGATTTGATGCCCGTGGGCCAGGTTCCGGAAGAAATGGTTTATGTCCCCGGCGGTGAATATCGGCTTGCCGCATGGCAGCGGCCGACGGACAACAAGGCGAAGATCGACGATTTCTTTATCGACCGCCACGAGGTGAGCAACCGCGAGTTTAAGGAATTCGTTAGCGCGGGCGGATATCTGAAACGGGAGTATTGGAAATACCCCTTCGTCAAAGATGGCAAGCCGCTTTCGTGGGAAGAGGCGATGGACCAATTTAAAGGGCCGACTGGTTTGCCGCAGCCGCGCGGCTGGACCAACCAGAATTTTCCGGACGGCAAAGCTGATTTTCCCGTCACCGGTATTTCCTGGTACGAGGCAGCGGCCTATGCGGAATTTCGCGGCAAACAGTTGCCGACGGTTTACCAGTGGGAAAAAGCAGCGCGAGACGGACGAACGTCACCATTCGCGAGCTGTATGCCGTGGGGTCTTTTTTATCCCGGCGATAGCCTAGACCAGAGGGCCAATTTTAGCGGAGGTCCGTGGGCGGTCGGCAGTGCTCCGTTCGGAATGAGCCCATACGGAGCATACGACATGGCCGGCAACGTTTCCGAGTGGGTGCTGAACGAGGGGAGCGAAGGGTTTTATGCCACGGGCGGCAGCTGGGGTGACCCGTCATATACGTTCGCCCAATACAGCTCGTTTCCGGGTTTTTACAGTTCCGACAAACGCGGGTTCCGTTGTTCGCTCGTTAAAGCGCCGAGCGGGGACCAGGGCGGCGGCCGCCTCGAAGCCGTTCTTGAGATACCGGAATACACAGCCTCAAGCAACGCCGATTTCCAAAAATGGTCGGAGGCTTATCGAGACACGGGACCGGAACCGGATGCGCGTATCGAAGAGACGATAGATACCGACGACTGGCGACGGGAAAAGATCACCTATAACGGAGCGGACGGCGACCGCGTGATCGCGTATCTTTATCTTCCGAAAAATTTCGAGGGACCGCATCAGGTCATGCACATAGTCCCGGCGGCCGACGTCGAGAACGGCATGCGTTCGCTTCCGACCTCGATCGAAAGCCGTTTCGGCCCGATCCTAAAATCGGGAAGGGCAATATTCGGCGTCGTTTTGAAGGGTTACATAGAGCGACTGCGGCCCGAAAATTTTGTCAAGCCCGAACCGAATACCGTCGAATACCGCGAAATGGTAATCAATCGCGTAACCGACGAACGACGGGGACTGAACTATCTTGCGACGCGACCCGATATCGACATGAAACACATAGCCTTTTTCGGGCCTAGCGCGGGCGCACGGACGGGCTTGATCCTCGCGGCGCTCGAAGACAGATATGTATCGGTGCTGTTGCAGGGCGGCGGCGTGAGAAAGACCGACATGCAAACGATCCCCGAAGCGAACCCGATAAATTTTGCTCCGCATATTCGCGTACCAAAACTGATGTCGCATGGAAAGTATGACGAGGACACGCCCCTAAAGACGCAGGGCGAACCGTTGTACAAGCTTCTTCGGGAGCCAAAGCGCATGGTGGTTTTTGAAGGTGGGCACGTGCCTTCAACCGAATTTCTTATCAATACGATCAATTCATGGCTGGATGAAACCCTTGGTCCCGTTCGCAGGTGATCGGAAGAAAGTCCGGCGAAAAGTTGCCGCCTGTCGATCTCAGCATGCGTTAGTGAAATTCCTCTCGTCCTACATCTCGTCTTGGGAACCTTGATCTTGATATGAACGTAGGACTGTGAAGGAGCGAAGTTATGTTTTGTTCGAAGTGCGGTTCCCCGAATGCCGATGATACGAAGTTTTGCCGCGTTTGCGGCGCTGATGTCAGCAATATGCCTGCGGCACTTGCGAGAAAGCGGACCGGCGACCTGAGCTTAGAAGAAAAACAGATCGATCTTTACGGCAGCGGAATGCGCGGCGCGCTGATCGGATTAGGATTCATTATCAGTTCAGGGATTGCCTTTGCAATATCGATGCGGGTTGCCGTGCTGGCGCTTTTTTTCCTTGCATTTGCATCGTATTTTCTCGGGACCGGAATATCGCGCTTGCTTCAGTCACGCGCATTGAAACGGCTGATAGATCGAGATAAGCCGGAATTGCCTCCTGCCGCTCCTGGGGAGCTCCCCGAAAGTTTCAAGCCTGTTCGTTCGATATACGAGACCGACGACCTTGCGCAGTTGCCCGCCAGCGTAACCGAACATACGACGATGCACCTCGATAACCGAAAATCCGAATAGCTGATCGGCGTTTTCTGTTCGGATCAACGTTTCG
>QHXS01000243.1 GCA_003223975.1 Acidobacteriota bacterium | reverse complement strand
CAAGTAAATGAGCGCTAACCTCAAGGGCGTGCGTCACACGCGCGGCCTTGACATCGTCAAACCGCTCAGCGTCGCAATGCTCGTTGCGATGATGTTGCCGCTTATCTTGCTCCCGCTCGCGTCGATATTTGTTTTCGGTATGAGCAACGGCCTGACGAGCTTTTGGCACGCGCTCACCGCTGACGATGCGATCTTTGCTCTTAAGCTTTCGTTCGTTACCAGTTTTTGGGCTACGCTTTTCAACATCCTTTTCGGCTTGTTTGCCGCATACGTTTTGTCGCGTTACACCTTTTGGGGCCGCAACGCGATAATCGTTCTGATCTCGATCCCTACTGCCATACCAACTGCCGTCGCCGGTTTCGCATTGTTGCTTTTGTGGGGGCCATACGGGCTTTTGGGCCGTTATCTGCCGACCGATTTCCAGATAATGTTCACGCCGTACGCGATCATCCTGGCAAATATTTTCGTAACGTTCCCGCTGGCTTTCGGCGTGATCATGCCGGTACTTGAAACGATGGATCGCTCCCTTGAAGAAGCGTCGGCAACGATGGGCGCATCGCGGTGGCAAACGTTTTGGCACGTGACGCTGCCGTCACTTCGCGGAGCTATCGTAGGCGGCGCACTACTGACGTTTGCACGTGCAGTTGGCGAGTTCGGCTCAACGATCCTTGTTTCCGGTAACCTTTCCGGCCGCACGCAGACTGCGCCGCTTTACATTTTTGCGAAGTTCAACGAAGGTCAGGTCGAAGCAGCGAACGCTGTTGCGATCGTGTTGGCAGTATTTTCGTTCCTAATATTCAGCATTTTGTTCTTCGCGAGGGATTGGCTCGAGACCGAGTAAGGAGCATGGCCGAAACAAGTCAGAATATCGCGGTCAGCATCAGGGGCGTCAGCAAGTCCTTTGGCGCAACAACGGTGCTGCACGACATTAACTTCGACGTGAAGGAGGGCGAGATCGTCGTTTTGCTTGGTGCCTCGGGCAGCGGAAAAACTACGATACTTCGAATCATCTCCGGACTTGAAATGCCGGATACCGGCAGCATAATTCTTCATGGAAAGGATGTGACAACGCTGCCGGCTCGTCAACGCGGTACCGGCGTGATCTTTCAGTCTTACGCTCTGTTTCCAAAGATGACGGTTACCCGAAACATCGGCTACGGCCTCCGGCTCAGGAGTCGCTCCCGGAAATCAGTCGCGGCAAAGGTCGAAGAACTTATTAAACTTGTTCATCTAGAAGAACATCGGGATAAGTATCCGTCACAGCTTTCCGGTGGCCAGCAGCAGCGTGTCGCCATCGCGCGAGCGCTCGCGTACGAACCCGAAGTTCTCTTGTTCGACGAACCATTCGGAGCACTTGACGCTCAGATACGAACGCGACTCAGGCGCGAGATCCGCACCCTGCTAAAGTCCATCAAAGTACCGTCGATCTTCATAACGCATGACCAGGAAGAAGCTTTGGAACTCGGGGATCGCGTCGCGATCCTGAACCACGGCTGCCTCGAGCAGATCGGCACACCATACGAGGTCTATACTCATCCCGATACTCAACACGTCGCTACTTTTCTAGGCGCAGCCAATCTTTTGGACGGAGTTATTCACGAACGATGCTTCGTTTCAGGCGACATAAAGCTCGACATTAGCGAAGCGCATCAGTTCCCGGACGGCCAGCCGGTGAAACTTGTAGTGCGGCCGGAGGACGTGTTTCTCCGGAGGCCGGAAAATCTAACGCAGCGTTATCAAAAGCTCGCTGATGGCGTAGTACAAGAAGTCAATTTCATTGGCGCGTTTGAGCGCGTCGGCGTGCGGCTTGATCTGCCGGGACATGGACCTGTGATCGTTACGCGGCCCAAAACCGAGACGGCGGCATTTCCGCTCGAACCAGGCCAACGCGTTACTGCAGGGGTAGTGAGATTTCGTATCCTTCCGGACGCAGGCGAGCGGCCGAATAACTCGAACCCAGTCGTTTCCGCTTGATCCAAATTCTTGTGAATGCAAATGGAAGATTCTTTTCTCAGACGACTTATCGATTCTTTAGAACTTCGTAGCGAAAGCGTTGCGATGCGCATTGTAGGGGATGATTCGCAGGTTTACACTTTTGGCGAATCACTCACCGCTGTTCGTTCGCTCGCTTACCGGATCGGTCAGGAAAACATTGCGTTCGGCGATCGGATCGCTCTCATCGGTGAAAATCATCCTTGCTGGGCACTCGCATATCTGGGCGTTCTTTATCGCGGGGCTGTTTGCGTGCCACTCGACCCTCATGGCGAGATCGAAACGATCACCAACTTTCTTGAAAACTCCGAGGCCAAGCTGGCGTTTATCGGGACCGAATTCAAAGAAAAGTTCAAGGTGATCATGGAAAAGCTTGGCCGGCATATTACGGCGGTCGTTTGGGATCACAACGGACTTGGGAAGAATGGAAATGCCGTACACGATAACCTTCAATACGAAAACGAGGTAAGCGGAAACGGCTTTCGCCCGTTTGCCGAATGGGCAGCGGCTGAAATTCCCGAGAGCTTCTTGCGGGAACACCCAAAAGCACGGGGCGACGACACAGCGTTATTGATCTATACGAGCGGCAACGACCGGAACGCCAAAAGGCGTACCGCTAACACACGGAAACATTCTTGCCGAATTGGACGGCATAAATGAGGTCTTAAAACTGTCGGACAAGGAATCGATCCTCAGCCTGCTTCCACTGTTTCATGCTTACTTGCAGATCGTGAATCTTTGGGTAGCGACCACGTACGGCTGCCAAGCGGGTTATCTAAAAGAGCTGTCACCGGCTGAATTGAGCGCGGCGTTGATCGAATTCAAGCCAACGATCCTGACGACTGTTCCGCGGCTTTGGTATTTGTTCCACAAGAAGATCTTCGATGCTGTCGAAGCAAGACCGAAATCGGTTCAGCTGCTTTTCCGAGCAATGTTAGCGACCAATGGCTTTAGCCGCGACCTTTTGCGAATAAACCTCGGCCATGTGCTTTTCGGAAAAGTGCATGCTGGCTTTGGCGGGCGGTTACGCATTGCGATCTCTGCAGGTTCGCGATTCGACGAAGACGTCGCACGCGATTTTCATAAGCTCGGTTTCACGATCCTTCAGGGCTACGGCCTCACCGAAACCAGCGGCGCCGCGACCGCCACATACGAAAACGATAACCGGATCGGCTCCGTCGGCAAACCGATGTTCAATGCCAAGATCAAAATCGATAATCCCGACGCAGAAGGTGTCGGCGAGGTTTTGATCCGCGGCGAGATGGTGTTTAACGGATACTACAAAAATCCAACAGCGACTGCAGATGCCTTTACAGAGGACGGCTGGTTTCGCTCGGGTGATCTTGGCCGCATCGACGGCGACGGCCATCTTTTTATCGTCGGCCGCGCAAAAGACGTCATCGTTTTACCATCGGGAAAAAATGTTCACCCTGAGGATCTGGAGGTCCATTATCTAAAGGCTCCGGAGGTCGAAGAGCTTGCCGTCCTGGGAGTGAAGGACGATGCCGAATCGCGGGCCGGTGCTGAAAAGCTTGTCGCTATTGTTGTCCCCGATTTTGAATATCTAAAACAGTCGAAGATCGCTAATTCAAAGGAAGCGATCCGTTATGCCCTGGATAATCTCGGACGTGAGCTTCCCGAGTATCAACGCGTGCGTGATTACATCGTAAGAGCCGAGCCGCTTCCACGAACCGCTACCCGAAAGATCAAAAGGTTTGAACTTAAGAAGCAGATCGAGAGTGGTGAGATCGAGGGCGGAGCGCCGGAAACAAAAGATTGGAAACTCACCTCGGCCGATGCTGCGTTTTTGGATGCCGGCGTTGCACGAACTGTACTTTCCGCGATCCGGCAGCATGTCGAAGACTCGGATTCGATCCATCCGGCGATGAATCTTGAGATCGACCTTGGCCTCGACAGCCTCGCGCGTGCTGAGGTTTTCGCCGCGCTTGAAAACGCGTTCGAAACCGAATTCACCGCCGAACAGGCTGCGGCGGCGATCACAGTGGAAAACGTCGTGCAGCTCGTTCGAACGACGCCGAAGGGCGTTGAGATAGACCGCGATACCGGCTCGGATAGCATAGATCTGAAGGCCGACCTCAATTGGTCCGCAATCATCCGAAACGCCGGCGACAACCTGCCGGAAATTGCAGATGTTTTGAGGAACAGGCCGCTTTTCGCCGGTTTCGCTTTCCTCGTATACCGTTGCTTCAATCTCTTTTGCCTCGTATTCATGCGGTTGGAAGTCGACGGTATTGAGAACCTTCAAAAAGCTGCGAATCGCCCGGGCGAAAAAAATGAACGGACCGGCTTGTCGCCTTTCCTTATCTGTCCAAATCATCAGAGCTTTCTTGATCCGTTTGTACTTTGCTCGAATTACCCGTTCAGCATCTTTCGAAATATATTTCACGTCGGAGCGAAGATGTTCTTCGAAACACGAACAATGCGCTTTATAGCGAAGATGTTGAACGTCGTTCCAATAGATCAGGACATGCAGTTGATGCGTGCGATGAAGGCCGGTGCAATTGGTTTAAAGAACGGCAAGGTCCTCAACATATACCCTGAAGGTGAGCGGGCGTTCGACGGAGATCTTCATCAATTCAAAAAAGGAGCGGCGATCTTGGCGGCCGAACTAGATTTGCCGATCCTTCCAGTGGCCCTCGACGGACTACAGAATGTATGGGCGCGTCGTTCGTGGCGAATACGTCCCGCAAAAGTAAAGATCCGGATCGGCGATCCTATTTTCGCTCGCGACATCGGACCCGAACTTTGTGGCGAACCGAAATACGACGCAGTTATCGACCATCTAAAATCCACCATCGCTTCAATGATCGCCGAAATGCGCAAATGACACTTTCCTTGGAGTTTGTAATAAATTAAGCGAAAATTAGGACATTTGAAAACCTTTCTATCTTCCGGAGCTGACAATGCGTAGATCGATCCCTCTAGTTATCATCGTTTTTCTTTTTTTTGTTGCAAACGCATTTTCACAAGCCGCAATACCCGCACAAACCGAACTCGCGAAATATATTACCGATAATTACACCAAGCGAGAGGTAATGATCCCGGTCCGAGATGGCATCAAACTGTTTACCGCCATTTACGAACCAAAAGACAAGTCGCAAAAGTACCCGCTCTTGTTAAATCGCACGCCTTACACGGTCTCACCGTATGGCGCTGATAAGTTTCGCACGACCCTCGGGCCCGACGCTCTTTTCGCGAAGGAAGGCTATATCTTCGTTTACCAGGACGTTCGAGGAAAAACGATGAGCGAAGGTGAATTCGAGGACGTTCGGCCGGATATCGAAAATACTGACAAGACTAAGATCGATGAATCGACCGACACATATGACACGATCGATTGGCTCATCAAGAACGTTGATAATAATAACGGAAAAGTGGGGATTTACGGGATCTCATATCCTGGATTCTATACGAGCGCGGGGTCTATCGATTCACACCCCGCTCTCAAAGCCTGTTCCCCGCAAGCACCTGTAAGTGACTGGTTTCACGGTGATGACATGCACCATAATGGCGCGTTGTTCTTGGCTCAGAATTTTTGGTTCTTCACCGGCTTTGGTCAATATCGGCCATCGCCGAATTTTGATTTCAAATACATGAAAGACTGGAAGGGATTCCGTCCTGTCGACGCGTACAATTACTTCTTAAACGCCGGCGGGCTAAAAGAGATCGCTGACGAATACGAAAAGAATCTGGGCACGCGCATCAAGTTTTGGGATGAAATGATGGCCCATCCAAACTATGACCAGTTCTGGAAGGATCGCAATATTCTCACAAAACTTAAGAACGTAAAATGCGCAACTATGACCGTCGGCGGATGGTACGACAACGAAGACCTGTTCGGCGCTTTACATACCTATCAACATATCGAAAAACAGAATCCGGGGATCTTCAACATTCTCGTCGTTGGTCCATGGGATCACGGCGGTTGGTCGCGAAACGACGGAGATTGGCTCGGCACCGCGTACTTTGGCCAAAAGACGGGCGAGTACTTTCGAGCAAATATCGAAGTGCCTTTCTTCAATTACTACTTAAAGGGCACCGGCGATATTTCGAAACTGAAGGAAGTAAATCTTTTCGACACCGGCGCGCACGAATGGCGTTCATTCGATACGTACGAACCTACCGGCGGCACGGACACTGCACTTTACTTGACTGCAAATGGCGGGCTTTCCTTCACAATGCCGAACGCCGGAGGCCATGATGAATATGTTTCCGATCCGGACAAACCGGTGCCGTATACGCAAAAGATCACGACCAACTATCCGCGTGATTTTATGACCGAGGACCAGCGATTTGCATCCACACGCCCGGATATTCTGGTGTACCAGACCGAAGTCCTTGCGGAGGACGTGACTGTTGCAGGCGATATTAAACCATCGCTTTTCGTCTCTTCATCCGGAACCGACTCAGATTTCGTCGTCAAGCTCATTGACGTCTTTCCAGACGATTACAAGTTTCCGGAGGGCGAAAAGCCGCAGCCAAATTCGGCGTGGACCGTTTTTCAGCCCGGTGGTTACCAAATGCTGCTTCGCGGAGAACCTATGCCCGCGCGATTCCGCAACAGCTTTGAGAAACCGGAGGCCCTTCAGCCAAATACGCCAACCAGACTTGCATTCGTAATGCCCGGCGTTGTGCATACATTCAAAAGGGGCCATCGGATAATGGTGCAGATCCAAAGCACCTGGTTTCCGCTGGTCGCACGAAATCCGCAGCAATTCGTGCCGAATTACAAGGCAGCTGGATCGACATCATTCCAAAAAGCAACGCAGAGGGTTTATTTCGGGGGCAAAAATGCGTCGGCAATCATTCTGCGGGTGATCAAATAACTAACATGCCTACACATGCGATCTGGATCGGACGATTGTTAGTAGCCGTTGGCATCATTGGCTATGGCTACGGGATGTTTGCCGGGAACGCGAGCCTGACAGCTCTGATCCCCGCGGTGTTCGGTATTGTGCTGATGTTGCTCGGCCATTTATCGCACGCAAAAGAAACGCTGCGAAAGCATTTAATGCATGTGGCGGTGATCTTCGCTTTACTGGGATTTCTGCTTCCGGCGGGACGGCTGATATCGAAGGCGGGCGATCTGACGTTTTCCGCTGCCGTCGCCTCACAACTTGCTATGGCGCTGCTTTGCCTTGCATTTGTGATCTTGGCAGTGAGATCGTTTGTCGCCGCTCGACGAATCGTTTAGCGGCCGCTGGAGCTGCTAGTATTCAAAACGATCTTGACCTCAAGGCCGCCATCAACGTTTTCTGCTGTGATCCTGCCGCCGTGAACCGCCACGGCACGCTGAGCGATCGCTAGTCCTAAGCCTGTACCACCCGTCTTTCGCTCACGAGCTTCGCCAACACGGTAAAACGGCCTGAAGAGGTTTTCCAACTCGTTCTGCGGAACGCCGCCGCCGTGATCTTTGACCTTCAGGACGGCATGCCCATTTTCCGTCAAAAGCGAAACGTCGACCTGCGTCGCGTCGGCAGTATAGCGGACCGCATTTCGTACCACGTTGTCGATCGCACTGCGCAGCAGATTTTCATTGCCTTTTACACTGCATTCGTCGATCGCATCGGCGACCACTGACTTCCCTTTCCCGCTTGCTTCAAACTCCGCATCGGCGGCAATGTCTCGAACAAGGTCCGCGAGATCGAGCTTGGTTTTCGAAAAATCTTCAGTTCCGCTTTCAAGCCGCGAAAGCGTCAGTATCCGCGAGATCATTTCATTCAACCGGTTTGATTCATTTTCGATGCGTTCCAGCAGCGGCGTTGCATCAGGGGTCGAACGCTTCTTTGCAAGCTCCAGAGCAACGTTCATTCGCGCAAGCGGCGAACGCAACTCATGCGAAATATCGCGGGTCAATATCTGCTGCGAATCGATGAGCGATTCGATACGGGCAGCCATGTTGTCAAAATCCTTTGCGAGATCGGCGAATTCATCTCGGCGGCGTCCGACACGGCTCGCGACGCGCGCGGAAAGATCGCCCCCGGCAAGTTGACGGGTAGCTTCGCTGAGTTTGCCCAATGGCGACGTCAGATATTTAGCTAGCGCAAAGCAGACAAGGATCGCGGTGAGCAACAAACCTGCAAGCCGCATATAGCCGATCCATGAGTCAAAAAAGAATGAAGGCGTTCGCGGAGGTTCCCATCGGATCGCCAGCATTGACGGTCGTCCGTCTGCAAACGTCAGCGATGTCGCACCCAGCGCCGGATCTGTCCCGTTTACTTCGATATCGGTTTCCCCTGTCGCACGCGCCACCGCTACGACATTTTCGAAATCACCGACAAAATTCTGGTCTCCATAAAGAACAGTCCCGTCATTTTGAAGCACCAGGACGTCGCGGATCGAGCCGTTTTCATTCAGGCGAGCTAGGAACGTCCGCAGCGCGTCGTCTCCTCCAGCGGCCTGGATCTGTTCTGCCGTTGCGCTGTAAAACGCCATCTGGTTGCGGGCCGATCGCTGCCAGCGACTGAACGCCGGTTCGGTCTGAAACGTGCGGGTGACGAAGACCATCACGCCGAACATCATCGCGACGGCGACCAGGTACCAAAGAAATATCTTTACGAAGAGCTTCATAGAACAGTGTAAATGTAACCCGCGGACCTGATCGTCTTGATCCGTTCGGTGCCGTCGGCCCTGAGACCCAACTTCTTTCTCAAATTGCTGATATGCATATCAAGGCTGCGGTCGTACGGGGAAAGTTTTCGCTCCAGCACGTTTTCGCTCAGATCTTCCTTCCGCACCGTTTTACCGGCTTCGAAAAGCAAGGCGGCTAAGAGATCAAACTCCAACGATGTTAATGCAACAGGTTCGCCGTTTACGGTGACAGAACGAGCAGCCGAAACAAGTTCAACGTCATCAACCGTGATGCGTTCCGGCAGTCCCTCGCGTACTGAGCCGTCGACGCGGCGAAGAATGGCCCGCAACCTGGCGAGTAACTCGCGCGGATTAAACGGCTTGGGAAGATAATCGTCCGCACCGATCTCAAGTCCCACGATCCGCTCGTTATCGTCACCGCGTGCCGTCAGCATCAAAACCGGCAAGCTGGACGACTCGCGGAGTTTACGCAGCACCTCGAAGCCGTTCATGCCCGGAAGCATCACATCGAGCACCGCCAGGTCGTAATTGCCATGCTTTGCCTTATCTAAACCTTCGTCGCCTGAATGAACCGCTACGGTCTCGAATCCTTCTGCCTCAAGATACTCGGAAACCAGCTCGGTGAGCTCCTCGTCGTCGTCAATGATCAGAATTCGGTCCATTCTCTTTGACGCATTATAGACGTAAACGGACGGCTATATCGCTGGTTTTACAATTCTTTACACAGACACATTGTCCCGCGAGTAGTTCGGCGACCTCGCCGCCTCGAATGTTTGAATCAGCATTAGGTCTCGCAACGGATCTAAGCGAGGATCAAGGCCGTATCAACTAACAAAAAATGCGCCCCTTTACTTAAGCAAAGCGACGCAGATAAATGCCAGTTCTAAATGGTTAGAAACTAAACTTCACTCCGAATTGGAGCGTCCTCGGGTCTCGGGCTCCCGCGATAACTCCGAATCCAGATATCAGTCCCGTTGTCGAACTCACCACTCTTGCGGTGTTCGCCGTCAACGTCGGTGACGTGAAATTGGTCTGATTGAACACATTGAATGCTTCGACCTTAAACTGAAGCTTGTAATTCTCGGACCACCGCAAATTCTTGGTGAGCGTTACATCAGACTTGAATAGGCTCGGCCCATTGATAACGCCGCGACCCGCGGTACCTGCCACTGCAGCCGGGATCGACGCTGGGAAAGTGGTCTGAACGCAAGAGACGTCAAACCACTGATCAAATGTGTGCGGAGCGTTCGCATTCGGATCACAGAGCAGATTAGGGCGCGCGCCCGACGGCGAGGATCCAAAGTAACCGAGGGCAGC
>QHXS01000242.1 GCA_003223975.1 Acidobacteriota bacterium | reverse complement strand
TGTATCGACAGGGTCACACCCGTTCCCATCCCGAACACGGTAGTTAAGCCTGTTTGAGCCGATGATACTGCACCTTTCAGGTGTGGGAAAGTAGGTAGTCGCCGGATCTATTTCAAAAAAAGCCCGCTCAAATTGAGCGGGCTTTTCATGTTCACTTGTGACTATGTCCAGTGAGAAAATTCTCAAATTTCCACACCTGTCGCGGAACCTCCGGTTCAGATTCCTTGATACGATAGGCGACATGTCGACCGTCGGGGCTGATCGTGAATTTGAACACATTGGCCTCGATCATAGAAGACAGCTTTCGTGGGGCGTCGCCGTTGACCGGCACCCGCCACAATTCACTTGGCCCTTCGGGTTTGCGAAATAGTCTCGCGACGAGGGATCGGCTATCAGGAGCCCATGACGCGGGAGCAACTCGCGATCCTTTGCCCTCGACTTGTCTTAGGTCGGTATCAGCGACGCCGGACGGAATACGCATCGCTTCACGCGGCGTTGATCCATCCAATGGTACAAGAAGTAAACGGCGCTCATTCTTCGTTGGGTCGACCGTGGCCGTTGCCAGAAAACGCCCATCGGGCGAGATCTGAAGCGTCCCCAAAAAGGGTCTTCGGATGAGTTCCTTTTCGGCTCCGGTGGTGAGATCGCGGCCGATTATCAGGTGCTCTTTCCCTCCATTAATATTTTTCCAGTAGTAAAGTATTCTTCCATCCAGCGACAATGTCGGCATCGACAAGGACGAAGCATACGGGATCCCGAATAGCAACGATGTTTCGCCGGACTTCGCGTCGATTCGAAACGCTCCGTTTAGCCCGCTCAGGTCCTGGCCCATAACGAGGAGTGCTTTGCTGTCGGGCACCCAGCCGGCAAGTTCGCTTCGACGCAGCTTCGGCTGTATCTCTCGTATCAACTCGCCAGTACCTGCCGTACGTACCACGATCATTGGAATTTCTGCGTGTCGCCCCCGTAAAGAAACGTATGCTAGATATTTGCCGTCCGGCGACCAACTCGGGTTGACATTGTCTTCGTGAGGGCCTGTACTTACATCCTGAGGTGACGTCACAGCACCAGATTCCAGATCGAATTCTGCGACCTGGATGCTGCCCCCACGCCGTCCACGCTCCGTAACGTAGAAAAGGGAGCCTTTCTTGGTAATTCCCAGCGAATCGATTAACCCCATATCGGGCAATATAGCCATAGCGACGCCTTTTGTTACTCCCTCATGGATCTCAACGCTAAACAACGCTGTGCTAAAAAGTCGTTCGCTTGTATACAGCAGACGCTTGCCGTCGGGCGACCAACCCATAACGGCATCGTTGCCACGATGTGCGACCACGCGAATGTCTTGGGTTCCGTCAACTGCAGTGACCCACACGTCGTTCGCCTTAACGGAATCCTGAGGAAGGTCGTAAGCGATGTACTTTCCATCAGGTGAGAAAAACGCTCGTATGTCACCGCCAGGCCATCGTCCAGACTTAACTGGACGCAAAATGCCATCATTGACAGAAACGACGGCTAGTTCGCCGGTTCGATCTTTATACGAAAGCAAAACCGCAACCCATTTACCGTCAGCGGACCAATCTTGCGGTGCGAGCCACCCAACATTTGGTGCGCCATACACACGTCGCGGCTTTGCGTCGCCACGAAGATTGGTGATCCAAAGTTCATAGCGATCTATGCGTTTGTCATACCAACTGTAAGCGATCTGTGTCCCGTCACGAGATATGCTCGATGCTTCGGCGTAAACTTTCAGGTCACCCTTAGGGTTTTTTGCGGAGACAATTATTCGGCGCTTGTTCAAAGCCAGATCTTGCAGCGCCAAGTCTCCCGTATCCCAGTCTGGGAAAACGAGGTAACGGCCATCCTGAGATACGGCTCCCGCGTCCCCTTGCCACACAAGGGTGCTCGTTGGATCGGCCGTTTTTGCTCTTGGAGAGTCTTTCCCTGTCTGCCCAGGTGTTGTTTGCCTAATGACCAAAAGCAAAAAAACAAGCACCAAAACGGCCCAACTTATTCGCTGCATTCGCCAATCTCCAATTTGTTCCAAATCGAGCGATTGTAGCATCTTTAAGGTATGGAAAAGTAGATAGCCACCGGGATTATTTCAAGAAAAGCCCACTCAACGTTTGAGCGGGCTTTTTTGTGTCTGATGCGTTGGATTACGCTCGTGATTCTTCGGACCCGAACGAAGAGTTATTCGTGATTTCGTGGGGGGTTTTGATCATAATTTCCTCCGAATCTTGTCAATTATCCTTTCTAGTTATTAGGACGGCATCACTCGTGGTGGATCCAAAGCCAAAGCCGAGTTGCTTGCCGTCTTTTGACCATTCAAATAGCCCGACACCCGCAGGGAAACTCAAAAGCTGTTTCGCGGTTCCCTTACGATCAACCGGAATCGCTCCTAAAGCTCTCGGCAGCCCATTGATAACAGTTTCATTGAAGGCGATATTGCGCCCGTCGGGTGTCCATCTTAATGGTCCATCCGGCCGGGCCGAGGGCGGCAGCTCTATCGTTTTTTTAGACTGGCCGCTTTCCGGGGAAATTATCACGGCCACACGCGTCGTCTTATTATCTTTTGCGGGAAGTACATCCTCAAACACGATCCGGCCGTCGCGCGGCGAAACATCTAGAAAGCGAGTGAACCCCTGCAGAGTTGCAAGGAACACCGGCTCTCCGCCATCGATCGGGACCTTGGCGATGCGCTCGGGCTCACTATTCGTAGCGGGCACCTGAATGTAATATACCCATTTACCATCCGGAGATATTCGGGGCGATAATTCAAAAACGCTGCTATCAGTCAATTGCTTCAGATTCTTCCCATCGGCATCCATCCGGGCCACGTGCGTACTAACGCCGTCTACGGCGTTGAGAAGGAACACTATATATCGGCCGTCGGGCGACATAGACATGTTTGTTTTTGCACCGCGATCGGCCGTAATCTGCCTTCGATTGCTTCCATCACTGTTCATTATCCATATATCCGCATTCCCGCTTACTTTCGAACAGAACAGGATCCTGCCATCCGGCGTCCAGTTGAATCCGCCTCCTGAAACCATCTCACCGGATGTTGTGATCGGTTTTACCTTTGAGGTGTCAGTGCCTGTTAGAGTCCATAGGTCGATCAGGTAGCGGTTTTGTATTGTGATCAACACATCGCCCTTACGCGTGGCGGTAAGACCTGAATACCCTGTTATGTCACTCGTGATGCTTTTTGGCGGGGTATTTGGAGCGATCAGCCAAAGCTGAGCGGGAGTTAGTGCTTCCGACGTTACAGGCTTGCCGGCGATAACCAATGATCCGTCAGGCATATAGACAGCTCCGCTGATCTGGGACCATCTTTCATTGCGAAGCTGCATTGAGCCGTCCGAAACTACGAGGTAAGTGATCCGATAATAATCTTCCTCTTTTGTCTCAAAATTCGTGAAACAGACGATCGATCTGCCGTCAGGCGACCAGGCGGAAACCTGACCGCACCTAACATATTTATTTCCAGAGGCTGGTGAATGGACCAACACCCTTTCGTTCGATCCATCTGCATTTGCAATTAACACATCGTCGCCTTCGCCGTCCGTATCGACCTCACGACGAAATGTTAAGGTCTTTCCATCCGGCGAGACCGATGCTCCACCTGCCGCGTCTACAACGATCTTCGTCGAAGCTCCGCCCGAGACAGACACTCTGTTGATCGTGCTCGGGTTGGGGGCGGGACTGATATATGGAATTCTATGACGATAGTAGACCTGACCTGAGTCGGGAGAAAAACTAAGGTCGACCAGGGTGCCTTCCGATGGCGCCTGAACAAGTTCAACGTCGCTTGAAGTTTCTCGTTGGCGCAATCTAATGGAATTTTTCTCTGGACCGTCGCTGGTCACGTAGGCAATGTACCTTCCATCTGGCGAGATGGCCACGTGGGCCATTTTTCCTGTGCTGGCAAAACGTGACAACTTCAGATCCGCCTCGGTAGTCGACGGACCAATTGCCGGCACGATGGCGTCGTGAATCCCGTTGAGCTGCGGCGCGCCGTTATATTTGTATACAGAAAACCCGACCGCGAGGAAGGTCACTAAAGCGAGAGACACAAACGTCGCGTACTTATGTCGCTTGACGCTGGTAACTATGTATTCGGCGCTAAGGGTGGGCCGAGGGCGTATGAGTTGCGTCTTGAGCTCGTCGGTGGTTGAAACGGTTATAAATGCTGATGATTGGTTTGTGTAATCCATTCTCTTTTTCTCTCCTTGCAGGTCTTGAAGTAGTTCCTGCGCGGTTTGGTAGCGAGCCTCTTGGTCTCTGGCTAACGCTTTCATGCACATCGGCTGAAGTTCGTGGGATATTTTCGTCAGATCAAGTGAAGCGGGGTCGTGCTCGAGGATCGAGGGGACGAGGTTGGTCACGCTTTCACCTTTGAATGGCGACTCGCCGCTAAGCATTTCGTGGAAAACAACTCCAAGGCTCCACAGGTCGGTCCTGGAATCAACTGTCTTTCCGCTGGCTTGTTCGGGAGACATGTAAGCGACGGTGCCCATGATCAGGCCGGGGCTCGTGTGGATGCGTGACGATGCCGATGCGTTAGGGTCTATCGGAAGATCGTCAGCTTCTGTGAGTTTCGCAAGGCCAAAATCGAGGACCTTTACCAAACCATCCTTACGAAGCATGATGTTTTCGGGCTTTATGTCGCGGTGGACGATGCCGGCCTGATGTGCGGCTTGCAGAGCCGCGGCGATTTGGCATGTGATCTCGAGGCTTTCTGCGGCCGTCAAACCGCTCGACATCCGCTCCCTCAGGGTTACGCCGTTTACGTATTCGGAGACGATGAACCGGGAGCCTTCGAGTGAGCCGACCTCGTAGATGGTCAAAATGTTGGGATGATTCAGGGCTGAAGCGGCACGAGCCTCTTGGATAAATCGACGCACCCTTTCTTTATCATTGGCGACGTCCCGGTGCAGCACTTTGATGGCAACGGGCCGATCCAACTCGGTATCGTCGGCGAGATATACCTCGCCCATTCCGCCGGAGCCGATCAGAGCTCCTATTCGGTAGCGGCCGATAACTTGTCCCTTAGTCAAATTAGATTCGATCAGGAGTTCGGCCGCACCGAGAGCGTTTTCCTCCAGAAAGTCGCTCTTGTAAGATCCAAGAAGCATCTCGACTTCCGATCGCAACTGTTCATCGCCGGAACACGATGTTTCGACGAATCTTGCGCGAAGTTCGGGGGCGACGCCAAGGGCCTCATCAAAGATCTCCTTTGCTATTTGCCAGCGGTTATCTTTCATACACTGCCTGTCCGCGTCAGCTCATAATAAAGCCACGCTTTTGCTGAGGCCCAGTCGCGCTTCACGGTTGCCGTCGAGATATCGAGCACCTCCGCCGTTTTGGCAATATCGAGCCCGGCAAAGTAACGAAGTTCAACGATCTTGACCTGCTGTTCATCCTTCGCGGCCAAGCGGTCAAGAGCCTCGTCGAGTGCGATCAGATCTACATTAAACGGCACCGATATCGCTTGTTTCGGGCTAAACGCGTCTTCGATCGCGACCATGTCATTCAAACCGCCTCGTTTTTTCGTGTTTCGATTGCGAGCGTGATCGACCAGAATTCGTCGCATTAACTCGGCAGCAAGTGCAAAGAAGTGTCCGCGATGCTGCCATTTGACAGAACGCTGGTCGACCAATTTCAGGTAGGCTTCGTTGATCAAAGCCGCGGTGTCTAGAGTGTGGTTTTGTCGTTCACGTCTTAACTGGCGTCGGGCTTGTCGACGCAGTTCGCCGTAAACCGAGCGGATCAGTTCGTCCGAAGCCTGGTCTTCGCCATCGCTCCATGCGCGAAGCATTGCCGTGATATTTTTATCGGAGGCCGAAGCGGAATTCATCGGTGAAATTGTTTTGGAGTTACCAGGTTGAGCCACAATCATAGGTACGCCGGCTCGATAAGTCAACGAGTTGATCAATCGTTTGACCTGTCGCTGGCATGTATCGAGTCCGCGCATATCGTGTGGTTGCGATTTCGATAGAGCGAAATCTGTCCCAATATTTACAGTACGCGTGAAAAGGGCGGGTAATGGCTCAAAAAAGAAAGGACTTTTTGACCGTCCGCCGTCGATATTTGAAAGGGCATAAGCAGGAATTACATGTCAGTCCCATTCACACGGTCGCGATGTAATTCGTTTATAATCGATCAGGACTTTCTTCTAAATGAGCGTCTCGATCGTTATTCCAAATTGGAACGGGCTAGAACTGTTAACCTCGTTTTTTCCATCGGTGATCGCCGCTGCGGAACAATATCGAGCGCGGTCAAGGGCCGAGATAGAGGTTATCGTTGTCGACGATGCGAGCACTGACGATGGTCTTGAATGGCTTCGCGAGCATTGCGGGCATCTGGAATTCGTTACCGTTCTTAGTAACGATACCAATCTCGGTTTTTTGAGGACCGTGAACAAGGGCTTTTCCGCGGCGAAAGGTGATGTCGTTTTTCTGCTAAATAGCGACGTGGCGGTCGAGGATAGCTGCATCGGGCCGCTTGTCAGACATTTTGATGATCCAAATGTTTTTGCGGTGTGCTGTCGCGCAGGCAGGATAAATTCTGGACGGCTTGACGGCGGCGGCAAGATCGGACGATTCGAACGCGGGTTTTGGCGCGTGTTCCTTAACTACGAAGCAATTCCGGAAGACGAGACGGGCCAGCTTGCATCATTCTTCGGCAGCGGCGGCTACACGGCTTACGATCGCAAAAAATGGACGCGGCTGCGCGGGTTTCAGGACTGCCTCACCCCGAACTATTGGGAAGACGTCGAGATCTGCTACCGCGCGTGGAAGCGTGGTTGGAAGGTCCTGTACGAACCGGACTCGCATGTTCGTCACCTGGGCAGCGCGACAATGCGGAAAAAACCGATGCACGCGGAAATGGCGGTCGTCACAGAACGTAATCGCCTCTTGATGACCTGGATCAATCTGCACGACCGAAAAATGTTCGCGTACCACCTTGTCTGGCTTACGGTGAAATTGCTGGGTTCGGCGGTTTCCCTGAAATGGAACTACCTTCGTTCGTTTTCAACGGCGTTCGGTAAACTGGCCGAAGTACGAGCCCAACGGCGCACCGAAAAAAAAGAAGCAATGATAACGGACACCCAACTCGTACAGAAATTCGCTGAGCTTGTAAAGAGGCCTGGAATCTACGTAGTGGCAACAGAGGCCGAAGAACATGCATTCAAAGAATTGAGAGATCTGCGGGCCGTCGAACACACAAGTGAGCAATAATTGACAGGCAGATGGCATTCGAACGGCAGTTTCAAGTCATATCCTACCTCGCGGTATTTTGCGGCTTTTTCGCGCTTTGGATATCGGCGACCTTCGGTATTTTTGAGATCGGCCTGTTTCTGGGCGTGACGCTGCTCGCATGGAATTTAGAAAACACACGATGGCAGATCAACGAACGCCTCGGTACGGCGTTAGTCGTGTTTGCACTGCCCATTTATTTCCTGCTTTTTAGATTTCGAATTTTCGAATTTTCGAGTACGGAGACAATGCTGCCTGGTCTTCTGGCTCGGCTGATCCTTACCCTCACGGCGATCAAGTTGCTGCAGCGTAAATCGGACCGCGACTGGATGTTCCTATATCTGATGTCGTTCTTCGAGCTGTTACTTGCGGCGGGGTTGAGCATCAGTGTCGGATACGTAATTGCGTTCGCAACTTTTATTTTCGTAATGCTTTGCACGATCGTCGTTTTTCAGATCAGAAAGACGGCGCGCACAACGCGCGAAAATTCTACGGCCAAGGTGCGGCCCTCGGCTGAAGAATCGGCGGTCGAACTCCCGGCACGGCGCATTTTGGCATCAGGTGCGGCATTATTGATCCTGATCGCGGCTCTTGCCGTGCCGACGTTCTTTCTTTTGCCGCGTGTGAGCGGGGCAGGTTTCGGCGGCAGTTCGGAAAGTATTGCAACTGCCGGGTTTTCAGATTCCGTGAGGCTGGGCGGCATCGGGCGTATCCAGCAGAACGACGCCGTGGTCATGCGGGTACGGATCGAGAACGCAGCTCCGAACGACATCCGTTGGCGGGGAGTCGCTCTCGACACATTCGACGGGCAATATTGGAGCCGGTCGAAGCCGGCATTGAGGGAACCTAAGTTAAAGAACGACCGCGACCTGATCCAGGTCGACACTGCGAAGCGGCAGGAAGGCCTGACACTTCAGACCGTTTACCTTGAACCGCTCGACGCACCGGTGATCTTCGGACTTTACCGGATGATCGGTATTCAGGGCAATTTCGCATTGCTTTATCGAGACTTTAACGGTGGGATCACCTTCCAGCGAACAGGTGAGCGCGTCAGTTACAAAGTGATCTCGGATACCGCGACTCCGGATGAAGAACGGCTTCGCGGCGACCGCGCGCCTTACACCGCCGATCTTACGAACTATCTCCAACTTCCGAAAAATCTCGATCTGCGTATCGCCGACCTCGCCGCTAAAGTGACCAAAGGAACGTCGAACCGTTACGACGCAGCTGCCCGGATTGAAAGGTATCTTCAAACCGAATTTGGGTACACGCTCGAACTAAAGGCCGGCGGCAGCGATCCACTCGCTGATTTTTTATTTAACGTCCGCGAGGGGCATTGTGAATATTTTGCGACCGCGATGGCGATCATGCTTCGCACGCAGGGAATCGCTGCGCGCGTTGTTAACGGATTTCAACGCGGCGACTACAACGACACGGCAGATGTTTACGTTGTTCGCCAAAGGAACGCCCATTCGTGGGTCGAGGTCTATTTTCCCGCGACCGATAGCTGGGTCACGTTCGATCCGACGCCGGCGGCAGGTCAAAACCTCGGGTCGCCGTTTTCCGGCATTACGGAACGCGTTCGGAAATACGTCGAGGCTCTGGAAACCTTTTGGATACAGTACTTTGTAGCGTTCGACAACCAGGAGCAGCGATCGCTTTTTGTTTCGGTGCGAAATGGAGTAAGCCAATATGAAACTGGCCTTTCTTCGAGTTGGGCCGCTCTGCAGAACGGGATCGTCGAATGGTGGAAGCGCGTACGGGGCGATGAAGGGATGGCTTCGAGCGCGAAATCGATCGGCTCGGGCGCTTTGGCCGCTGCTACGATCATCGTTTTGTTTCTCGCGTTTGTCTGGCTGTACCGAAAGGTCGTAAAATTAAAGGTTTGGACGCTGCTATGGAACCGCATCTTGGCGCGGCCGAATGCATCGGTGGTCGAGTTCTACGAACGAATGCAGCAGATACTTGCAGGCAAAGGATTTATTCGAATGCCGCATCAAACTCCGCTTGAATTTGCCTACGACATCGGAATGCCAGAGGTGGTAAACCTTACGGAACGGTACAACGCGGTGCGGTTCGGCGAGAACGATCTGACTGGTACCGAAGCTGAACAGATCGAGGATTGGTTGAAAGAGATCTCAACCACAGAGACGCGGAGACACAGCGAGTAATGACGATTTCAAATGCCATGGAAAATCAAACCCGCCTGAAGGTTTCGGTCACCGCACGTTTGGTTGCGGCTTTGTCTTTTATAATTCCGGCGATCGGCGGCGCACTCAGTTCGCTTCTTTTGATGAATGTGTTTCGTGCGTTGCGGAGTAGCGAATCGGCTGGAATTAGCGCCGTGATGGCCGGGATGAAAGAAGCATCGCTCCCGGTAATCGTGTCGCTTTATTTGGCGGCGTTATTCGGAATTGTTGTGATCGTCATTTTGGTTGTTCGGATAGTGGTTCAAACCAAGACGGCGTCGCCGCCAATTTGGTTTTTCATTCTGGGCGGCATCCTTAGTTTTTTGCCGGCCGGGTTGTTTTGGAAAGCCCAGTTGGCGACTCTAGACGCTATTAGCCCGGGTAGTTCCGCGATTGGCGGTATTGGCGGCGTGGCGGCAGAGATAAGCGAATTGTTGTTGATAAGCGTTATTGCCGCTCCGATCGTTTTCTTACTTCTGCTCTTGGTATCTGTCCTGCCGTTTAGATCCCACGCAGGATCGAAATGGGGCTCTCTCGTGTTAGCAACTGTGATCGAAGTTTTGTTTATCGGAACGGCCGCAGCCATCCCGTTTTTGATCGATGGACCGAAACGAAAGAATGAAATAGTGAATTTGCCGGCGAATGTTGAATATGCGGATTCCGATTCCGACATTGAGAAAGAAAGTTCAATGGTTCTAACGCTTACCGCTGACAACAGATTGTACGATCGCCAGAAAAATGGAGCAGAGGGACCGGGAACTATTATTACCAGGGAAGAATTACCTGAAAAATTGGCACAATTCTTCGAAACTAAAACGCCGGACAAGAGAATTGTATATATCAAAGCGGACAGCAATACGCCTTACGAGAATGTTCTGCAGGTTTTTGACAGTATTAGGCGAGCCGAGGTTGATAAGGTCGGCCTGATCGTAATCGGTAAGAAGGATGAGGACGATCCGTATCAGATCAGTCCCGAAATGTTTGAAGTTAGACTTCCGGCACCAGTAGACGATACCGATCTGGTTAAGCCTAATCCGTTGACCTTGGTTGCCGCGTTGGACAAGGAGGGACGGCTTAAACTTAATGGCGAAGGTATGGGAACGATTGGCGACTCCGAGAACCTGGAAGCCAGGCTCAAAGAAGTCTTCGCAGAGCGCGAGATCAACGGAGTCTTTCGCGAAGATTCAAATGAAATTGAGAAGACGATCTTCCTCAAGGTTGCCAAATCTAATAAATACGGTGACTTTATCAAATTGGTACAAGCTGTACGTGGCGCCGGAGCACACCCGATCGGCATTCAAATTGATGAGATTAATTAAGTAATGAAAAAGGTCGGATTTGTCAGTCTTGGGTGCCCGAAGAACCTCGTCGATAGCGAGGTCATGATGGGCACGCTTGCCGAGGCCGGCTACGAAATAACCAATAATGCCGAAGACGCCGACACGGTCGTCGTGAACACGTGCGGCTTTATCGAATCGGCAAAGCAGGAATCGATCGACGCGATACTGGAAGCGACGAACCTGAAGTCGAAAGGCAAAGCTAAGCGCGTCGTCGTCGCCGGTTGTTTGGTTGAGCGCTATCGCGACGATCTGATGAAGGAGCTGCCTGAGGTCGATGCGTTTATCGGTACATCGCAGGTCGGTGAAATTCTGAAAGCTGCGGATGACGAATTTGACGCGAAGCAGCTAACGATCACGCCGATCGGTAATAAATCAGCGACATATCTTTACGACGAATACACGCCGCGAATGCGCGCGACCAATTCGCATACCGCGTTCATAAAGATCGCCGAAGGCTGCGACCGCCCGTGCGCGTTTTGCTCGATACCGTCGATGCGCGGCTCGTTTCGGTCGCGCCGGTTCGGTTCGATCATCGAAGAAGCCCGAATGTTGGGTCAGCAGGGAGTTAAAGAAGTAGTTTTGATCGCACAGGATTCATCGCGTTACGGCGAGGACTTTGGCGAGGTCGATCTGCTTGCACAATTGATCCGGGCTCTCGGCGAGATCGACGATCTTGAATGGGTCCGCGTGATGTACGCCTACCCGACGCATATTTCTGACGCGTTTCTTGCTGCGGTCGCAGACACGCCGAAGGCCGTTAAGTATCTAGACATGCCTCTGCAGCACGCGTCGCGAAATGTCTTGAAATTAATGAAACGCGGCGGCAATCGAGAGTCGCTGGAACGCCTGATCGCGCGAGTACGCGAAAAGGTTCCCGGGATCGCGATCCGAACAACATTCATCACCGGTTTTCCCGGAGAAACCGACGCGGACTTCGAAGAACTAATGGCGTTCGTCCGTAATTGCCGCTTCGACAACGTCGGTGTGTTTACATACTCAGATGAAGAAGGAACGGCCGCGTTCGATCTGCCGGACAAAGTTGACCCGAAGGTTGCCAAGAAACGGCGTGACCAGTTGATGAAGGAACAGGCAAAGGTAAGCAAACAGCTGAACAAGTCGAAGATCGGCAATACTTACAAGGTTATTTTTGAAGGACTTTCGCAGGAATCCGATCTTCTCTTTCAGGGCCGGCTCGAAGGGCAGACGCAGGAGATCGACGGATATATTCTGATCAACGACATTCCCGAAGGCCTAGAGCCGCAGATCGGCGGCATTTACAAGGTCCGCATCACCGAAGCTCATGCCTACGATCTCGTCGGCGAGATCATTTAGAAGAAAATTATTTTAATTGTCGTGTTGTGTGTTCGGTGACGCTGGGCATCCCGGCGTGTGAACGCGCGCGCCGATCCTTCGGGAATTCGACGTCATTAGCGAGTTCGAGTCCTTCTGCCAATTCCGGCCTTAAGGGCGAGGTCTCCAGTTCAATGTCCTCTTTCGAGGAAAAATTCGGTCGCCGCTTAGCATATCGCTTTTGCGGAAAGACAAAACCTATACCGAGAAACGCCATCCCGATGGCTATCATCGTCAAGAAGATGACCGTGCCGATATTCTTATTGAACCCAAATGCGGTGCTCAATGCAGCGTTCCCAAGGGCGACAACCATTCCGAGAATAAAGATCGCTATGCCGGCCTGCATGATCTTAAAATTGGGGCGGTATCTGAATTCCGGTTCGCTTGCGGACTCGCCGGTTACGATCGCACGCACTTCATCCAACGAAAGGCCGCACGTACGGCAGAAGCTCGTATTTGGATCAGACTTTTTTGCGCAACGCGGACAGAACATATTGTTTCCAAGACTTACGCCGGGAAGCGGCTAAATGTTCCGGCGTCCTTCCCATCGTCTTAGATATAAAGCGATTGGCCTACCAAACCTCGCACCGCTCGGCGATAGGCCTCACCATTGGAGAAGTGTCGGAACACCCAAATGCCGTTTGAAACGCGACCAGATTTGATAACGGCCCGATCACGCGGAATTTTGCGATCGCGTGCGGGTCGCCCTGGATCATTCTGCGAGCAAGTTCTGGCCTGATCTCGTCGCCGCGAAACTGTCCCCAAGCGATAAAAAATTGCCTGTCCGGACTAAAGCCGTCGATCTCCGTCAACGCGGGCTTTCCACGACGCGAGATCTGCAATGCCAAATACGCCAATTTCGCGCCCGCAAGGTCGGCAATGCTTTCGCCCAACACGAGCTGCCCGTTATGATGAAGGCCGGGTTCGACGAAATAATTGTCAAATTGCCTGGCGACGCACGCGGTTCGCGCCTGAAACTTTTTGTAGTCTTCCGGCGTCCACCAGTTTTTCAGGTTCCCCTGGGCGTCATACTGCGCGCCCTGGTCGTCAAAACCGTGACTTATCTCATGACCGATCACGACGCCGATCGCGCCGTAATTCACCGGGTCGCTCGCTTCCGCTGAAAACGCCGGCGGCTGAAGAATGCCGGCTGGAAAAGTAATGTCGTTAAGCTGTGGATTGTACGAGGCGTCGGATGTCGCAGGCGTCATACCCCACCGCTCGCGGTCGACCGGTTTCCCGATCGAGGCAAGATTGTCGGCGATCCCGAATTCCAGTCCGGATCGAACGTTCGCCCAATTGGAGGCGCGGCCGATCTTCAGTTTCGAATAGTCACGCCATTTGTCCGGATAGCCGATCTTTGGTTTGAATGTCGCAAGTTTTTCGAGCGCGTGCTTTTTCGTCTCCGGACTCATCCAATCCAGGCCGTCGATCGTTTCATGCATCGCAAGCAGTAGGTTCTTAACCAATTCCACCATTCGGGCCTTTGCAGCGGGCGGGAAATACTTTTCAACGTATTTCTTGCCTACCGCCTCGCCCATGAGATTGTCAGCCGATTCGGCACAGCGGGTCGCACGCGGTTTCATTTCCTTTGAGCCGTTCAGGTATGCCCCGTAAAAGCCGTAGTTGGCATCGACCAAGTCTTTGGACAAGTTCGCGGCGGCCACGTTTATCAGCTGCCAGCCAAGATATGCTTTCCAATCGTCGAGCTTGCGGGAGCTAAAAAGTGTGTTGA
>QHXS01000082.1 GCA_003223975.1 Acidobacteriota bacterium | reverse complement strand
ATAGGTCCCGTTTCGCGGGCTGTGCGGATCTTTGTCGGTTTCGGTAAAGGCGTGATGCACGCGATGCGTTGTCACCCATGTAAGCGGGCCGGACTGCATTGCAAGCGTCCCAAGAGTACTCAACGAATATTCCAACCATTTCGGAACTTTAAAGCCGCGATGTGTGAGCAGGCGATGATAACCGACGCCGATGCCAAGGCTACCGGCGGCCCACCATGTGATCAACGCAGCAGTCAAATTCGCCCAACTAAAATAAAATAACGAAACCACGGCAAGGACGTGAAAAAGTGTCACGAAAAATATCGTGTTCCAGTTGTATCGGTCGTATATGTTCTCTGTTCGCATCTTTGATCTATTGTTCCCGGAAAGTTGAAATTGCCGGCCAATTAAAGCCTAACAGTTTGGAAATGCGCTAAATGTAAGAGTTAGATTTCGCAGCGGTTAGGCGTTGAAGTATCTTTGTACCGAATGGCTCGGAAAGGCACCTTTCAGATACGGCTTGAATACGGCGCGATGCGTTCCCTGTTTTGGCTGCTGCGTGTCTTGCCAAAACGCGCGGCGTTGGGACTAGGCAACGGCGCTGCGAGGCTCACGTTTCGCGTTCTCAGCAGCCGGCTTCGTTCGGGAATGCGAAGCCTTGAGATCGCTTTTCCGGAAATGGATGCCGCAGAGCGAAAACGAATCCTGCGTGCGTCAGTAGAAAACATCGGGCGCACGGCGGTCGAATTTGCGAAATTCCAACCTGCGAATGCAGAAGAATCGAAGCAGATCATTGAATTCGATTTCGAATCGGAAGAGTTTCAAGCTTACAAAAAGGCAAAAGCCGAGCGACGCGGGGTGCTGATGCCAACGGCGCATATCGGCAACTGGGAGCTTTTGCTTTCGGGCTTTGCTCTGCAGTACGAACCGATCTATTTCATGGCGCGCGAGCTTGATAATCCGCTGATCGACAAAATGTTCGCTGATCTCCGCGCAGGTTTTGGCAGCCGGCAATTCTATAAATCGGACTCGGCAAAGGAAGTTCTGAAAGCGTTGAAACGAGGCGAAAGTGTCGGCATGCTACCGGATGTAAACGTCGATCTAAGGGAAGGCATTTTCGTTCCGTTCTTTGGGCAACTTGCATGCACAACGGCAGGCGTTGCGCGGCTCGCTATTCACGCGAACGCGCTTATACTTCCGATGTTTGCCGTCTGGGATGAAAGCAAGGATAGATACATTGCTCACAACGGACAGCCGATCGAGTTGCCGAACTCGGGAGACCGGGAACGAGATGTCTATTCGATAACGGAGGCGATAACAGCCGAGATCGAAAAGATCGTACGCAAGTTTCCCGAGCAATGGCTTTGGATCCATCGCCGATGGAAAACGAGGCCGCCGGGCGGAAAAGAACTTTATTGATCGTCTCCTTTTTCTCAAGCAGAATTCTAAGTAACGAACTGAACAGAACAATTGATTCGACCTCAGCTACTATTTAATATCGGGACAAATATTTATGCTCGAGGCATTCTTATCAATTAATAAACTGACGATTTCCCATGAAAAACACTGCTACTGAAACTGCTAAATACCCCGCAAATGTAATAACCGAAGTCGAAAGTGAGGCTGCACGTCTGGATCTGCATATCGGCGAGCCCGTGATCGACCTGGAACGATGCCGTTTTAAGTTGAGTTACGGACGTTCAACGATTCACCGGTGGGGCGTTTTTGCCGAAGAAGCTATTCCGGCGCGACGTCGAGTGATCGAATACACGGGTGAGAAGATCGACGCAGAGGAAGTTGAGCGACGAAGCTTTCGCGATTGTCTATATACTTTTTGGCTCAACGATCGTTGGGCTGTGGACGGAGCGGTCGGCGGCAGCGGGGCCGAGTTCATTAATCATAGCTGCGACCCAAACCTTACGTCCCACGTTGTCCGCGGACACATTTTTTATAGCAGTAATCGACGCATCGAGCCGGGCGAGGAGCTTACGGTCGATTACAACCTGGACGATACGGACGAACAGATCGTGTGTACCTGCGGTTTGAACAACTGCCGGGGCAGCATAACCCGCTAAACGAGCAAGAATTTGAAAGGCGTGATTTCCTTTAGAGCTGTACGCTTTCTAAACTGGGAAATATGACCGATCAGATCGAAAAGGCGCATGAGTTTGGCGCACTGCACATAAAAGGCGAACCCGTAATTATTTTCAACGTTTGGGACGCCGGCACGGCAAAGGCCGCTGCTGACGTCGGGGCCAAAGCGATAGCGACCGGAAGCTATGCGGTCGCAACGGCAAACGGTTTCGAAGACGGCGAGACGATGCCGCTCGAATTGGTTCTTGCAAATGTCGAACGAATTGTCGGCGCGGTCGACTTGCCGGTTTCGCTGGATTTCGAAGGCGGCTATGGACGCGAACAGGATAAGCTTGCGGCAAATATTACGAAGGTGATCGAGGCCGGTGCGATCGGCATTAACTTCGAAGATCGAATAGTTGCCGGTGAAGGAATTTATTGTGTCGAAGAACAGGCTGCGCGCATTGGCGCTATCCGTGGGGCCGCAGACGAAACGTCGGTGCCGCTTTTCATCAACGCGCGGACCGACATATTTTTGTCTCGTGACACCTCGACGCACACCGAGGAACATTTGAAAGAGTCGATCGAGCGCGTGCACGCCTACGCCGAAGCCGGCGCAACCGGCTTTTTTGCGCCAGCGTTAGTGAATCCCGATTTCATCGGAAAGCTTTGCGCCGAGTCGCCGTTGCCGGTAAATATTCTGGTCTGGCCCGGCGCTCCCGGTTCGAAAGAATTGGCGGATCTGGGTGTTGCGCGCATCAGCTACGGCGGCGGTTCTTATCGGACGGCAATCAATGCTTTTAAGGACGCCGCAAAAAATGCCGTGGACTGGAAGGTTGCAACGCCTTAATTCAGCTTTGCTTGCGAGCCTGTGACTGCACCGCCGTAATGGCGACCGCATCGACGATGTCTTCGGCTTTGCAGCCGCGGGAGAGATCGTTGCACGGACGGTCGAGGCCTTGAAGGATCGGGCCGATGGCGGTTCCGCCGGTGAGACGTTCGGTGAGTTTATAGGCGATGTTGCCGGAATTCAGATCGGGGAATATCAGCACATTTGCTTTGCCTGCGACTGGCGAGCCCGGAGCTTTAGATGCACCGACTGACTGAACCAAGGCAGCATCTGCCTGAAGCTCGCCGTCGATCGCAAGATCAGGCATTCGCACACGAACGGTCTTCATTGCTTCGATTATCTTTTCAAGCGACTGATGTTTCGCGCTGCCTTTCGTTGAAAACGAAAGCAACGCAACTCGCGGTTCAACTTGAAGCAGTGCCCGGCACGAATCGGCAGACGCGATCGCGATCTCGGCAAGCTGAGCGGAATCAGGATCGATCACCACTCCGCAGTCCGCATAGATCATCGCGCCCTTCGCTCCGAACTTCTTGTCGGGCACGACCATCAGGAAAAAACTTGAGACGATATTAAATCCTTGCCGCACGCCGATGCATTTGATCGCTCCTGCAACTGTGTGAGCGGTAGTATTTGTCGCTCCAGCGACCGAACCGTCGGCTTTGCCTTCACGAACTAGAAGATTCCCAAAATAGAGCGGGTCCTTTACAGCTTGTTCCGACTCCTCTAGTGTGGTGCCTTTTGCCCGCCGAAGTTCGTAGTAGAGTGTCGCTACCTTGCCGAATTCATCAGAACGCCGATGATCCAGAATGCTGACTCCGTTTAGGTTTACACCGGACTGGTTCGCGAGTGCCCGCGTTTTCTCCTCGTCGCCTATCACTGTGATCTTTGCGATCTTTCCGCGGGCGCAGATCTCGGCTGCCTGCAGAGTGCGCGGGTCATCACCTTCGGGCAAAATGATATGCTGCGGATCGGCAGCGGCGCGTTGGCGAATAAGTTCCAGGATCATAAGGTACGGCAGGCTGTCAGCCTGCCGTGACAGACTAACAGTCTGTCGTACGAAGAATTTACCACACAACGTTTGGCCCATAAACTTGCACTAACAGTCCACAGTTTCTAGACTTGGAAGAACAGGAATGAACGAACTCGAACGAACTGAGAAACGGATCGCGCGCAACGAGCGGCGCGGCGTAAAAAGCCGTATGCAGAACTTCCTGATGTTTCTGCCAAACATGGTCGTGCTTCTCGGCAGAATGCTGAAGGATGCGCGGGTGCCGACTGCCGAAAAGGCTTTGTTCCTTGCCGCTATCGTTTACGTTATCTCGCCGCTGGATTTCATTCCCGACGTATTCCCTTTCATTGGCCAAGTCGATGATATTTACGTCGTTGCTTTGACGCTGCTGCGGTTGGTCAATCGCACTGATGCCGGCATAGTTCGCGAACATTGGTCAGGCGGTGGCGACATCGTCTCACTCGCGGATTCCATTGCAGGCATCGCGCCTTCACTATTGCCGAAACGCATCAGCCGTATCCTATCGTCAAAGGTCGAACTCGCCCCGGCAGGCAAGATCCTTCGTGGAGTGACAAATCGGGACCAGGCGTTAGTCGTTGAAATTCCGCAACGCGACCTTGATGACATCCCCGTAGACGGACGTTCGAAGATGGCAAATTGACCGATTTTACCCGCACCCGTAATCCCTTATTTTGTCTAGACTTAAATCTGGATTTCCACCCCGATTGGACGTATATCGGGTTAGTTCCAAGAATTCAAATATTTCCCTGGTGGATTGAAGCTTGCGGTTTTCGTTATAATTCTGTCACGAAGGAAGTTAGACCGCGGCCCTGATTTTTTATGTTCGAACGCTACTCAGAACGTTCCCGACGGATCATTTTCTTTGCCCGTTACGAGGCGTTGCAATACGGCTCGCCTTTCATCGCTCCCGAACACCTTCTTCTCGGCCTCATTCGTGAAGATAAGGCGTTGACTGCAAGGGTCTTTCCCTCACGAAGTATCGGTTCCGATAAGATCAGGTCCGAGATCGAAGAACGTGTTGTCGTTCGCGACCGAATACCGCAATCATCCGAGCTTCACCTTTCCTCCGAAACCAAAAAGGTCCTTTTTTACGCGAACGAAGAAAGCCGCGTACTGAAAAACCGTTTTGTTTCGCCGGAACATATTTTGATGGGAATCCTCCGCGAAGAACGTTCGGTGGCAGCCGAGGTGCTATTCCAGTTTGGACTTCGGATACAAGACATCCGGGAAACTGTCACCAGACAGAACAGCGATAAGGGAATTCTGAGTCAGGTCAGAAAAGAGCAATCGAAAAACCCGAACCTTGCCGAATTTACGCGCGACCTTTCCACGGCTGCAGAAAACGGAAAGTTCGATCCGCTTGTCGGCCGCGACCCGGAGATCGAACGCCTGATCGAGATACTTTGCCGCCGCACAAAGAACAATCCGGTCCTGATAGGCGAAGCTGGCGTCGGAAAGACCGCCATCGTCGAGGGCCTTGCTCAGCGGATAGCAGAAAAGCACGTGCCAAGCTTTTTGGAGAACAAGCGAATTCTCTCGCTCGACCTGTCGATGATCGTCGCAGGTACGAAGTATCGCGGGCAATTTGAAGAACGGCTCAAGAAGATCATCACTGAGCTTCGAGAGGCGGGCGACCATATCGTGTTCATTGACGAACTCCACACACTGGTCGGTGCCGGCTCGGCTGAAGGCACACTGGACGCGGCAAATATCCTTAAGCCAGCATTGTCCCGTGGCGAGATCCAATGCATCGGCGCCACAACGCCTTCCGAATTTCGACGCTCGATCGAAAAAGACCGTGCGCTTGAGCGCAGGTTTCAGGCCGTCAGAGTGCTGCCGCCGACGGAAGAAGAAGCGGTCAGGATCATCAAAGGCGTCGCGGAGAGATACGAGGCATTTCACCAGGTCCGATATACCGATGAGGCGATCGAAGCGGCTGTGTTTCAGTCCAACCGATTTATCTCCGAACGCTTTCTTCCTGATAAAGCCATCGATGTGCTCGATGAGGCCGGCGCTCGGGCAAAGTTGAAGTTTCAGGAGCAGAACTCGGGCGAAACGACCTGGAAAGAAGCTATCGAGAATTGGAAGCGGACGGCGAATGAAGAGCAATTGCTTTCGCTAGAGATCAATTCGTTCGAAGACGCATATGTTTCGGTCGAAGTTCGAAAAGAAGACGTCGATGACGTCATTTCTCGGTGGACCGGCATTCCTGTTGCAGCGATCGGGAAAGACGAGTCCAAGCGCCTGATCGAGATCGAATCGGAACTGCATAAAAGTATCGTTTCCCAGCGGCCCGCAATATCGGCATTGGCGCGAGCGATCAGGCGTTCGCGTGCCGGTTTGAAGAGTCCGAAGCGTCCGATAGGAGCGTTTCTTTTCCTTGGCCCGACAGGTGTCGGTAAAACCGAAGTCGCACGCACGCTTGCGAAATACATGTTCCTTTCAGAATCTTCGCTTATTCGTTTCGACATGAGCGAATTCATGGAAAAGCACGCGGTCGCGAAATTCATTGGTTCGCCTCCCGGATATGTTGGGTACGACGAAGGCGGACAGCTCACAGAAAGATTGCGCCGCTCGCCGTACTCCATCGTTCTTTTTGACGAGATCGAAAAGGCGCACCCGGACGTTGTGAATGTGCTTCTTCAGGTATTCGAAGACGGAATATTGACCGATGCTCAGGGAAATACTGTGGACTGCCGGCACGCGATATTTATTATGACTTCGAACATCGGAGCTCGTGCCATCCAGAAACGCGGCAACCTGGGCTTTCAGTCGGGCGCAGATGCGTCGCGTGAAAAACTGGAAGAGCAGGTGATGTCCGAGGTTAAGCAGGCATTTGCTCCCGAGTTCATTAACCGGCTCGACGAGACGATCATTTTTGATGAACTGACGGATACCGATCTGGCTGCGATCATAGACCTGCAGATCGTCGAACTTAACGAAATACTTGCCAAACAAGGGATCTCCATTTCGATCACCGACGAAGCCCGGCAGTGGCTCCTGGATAAAACGTGCGGCGACAGGAATTACGGCGCGCGGCCGCTGAAACGAGCATTGCAAAAACATGTTGAAGACAAGCTTTCCGACGCGATGATCAGCGGAAGCGTTGAGGGAAAAAGCGCGATCGAGATCTATTGCGAATCGGGCAATCTTGAAGTAAGAGCCTTGAACGTGGACCAGGATGCTAAATACATGATCAAGACGGATGGCTGAACACCAGATTAGTTTCAAAATGGAAAGCATGCCTTCGCTGCAGAAAGGCGTGCTTTTTATGTTTTCGTCGTTCAAAATGTATAATTTAGAGATAAAGAGAGTGCCCCGCTTAAAGGCAACCACCCCAAACTTGGTGGAATCAAAGAAAGAGTCAAAACTCGAACATTGAAAAGCCGGTTTTTATCGTTTATTCTTACGTTTTACAGTGTGCATGGTTAAACGGCCGCGGCTTTTCGAAAGCTCTCCAGTAATGCACGCATCGGGGATCGTCTTTATTATGCAGAGATTTCGCGCCTACGGACTCGCATTATTGAGTCTTGCGCTTTTTGTTTCGTACTCGTTTGGAAAAGATGTTGATGGGTACGAGTCAACGAATTCTGCAGCGCCCAAGCCGGCTGCCCAGCAGATAGTTGAAACTGTCGATATACAAGGCAATCGGCGTCTTCGCGACGAGGACCTGATCTATTACATTCGCACGCGTCCCGGCGACGTTTATGACCCTGCGGCCCTCGAGCGCGACCTCAAGGAACTTCTTTCCCTTAATTTTTTCGACAAGACCGCGACACGCGTTTTGACCACCGAAGGCCAACGGGGCGGTGTGAACGTGATCTTTGAGGTGCGTGAATGGCCGATCATTCGCGATCTGCTATTTACCGGCCTTAAGGCCGTGCAGGAATCGGACGTTCTCAAGGAGTTTCGCGAAAAGCGGGTCGGCATCTCGAAGGAAAATATCTACGATCCGGTAAAGGCGCGAGCCGGCGTTAGGGTTCTTCGCGAGATGCTTGCTTCGAAGGGCTTTCCAAATGCAAAAGTCGAGGTGAAGGAAGAAGAGATCTCGGCAACGTCGATAGCCGTAACATTTGCGATCGAACAGGGACTCAAGTCGCGCATCATTGACATTGATTTCACTGGAAACGAGCATTTCAAGGACAGCGAGCTTAAAGGAGCCCTTACGCTCGTAAAACAAACGGGATTGGTTTCACGTGTCAAAGGGCAGGACATTCTTGACCTCAGAAAACTGCAGTACGACCTTCAAAAGAACGTGCGTTCGTACATGTTTTCAAAAGGCTATTTCCAGGCGAGGATCGGCGAGCCCGAGGTTGTGGGCCTCGGCCCGAAACGAACAGGTTATTTGCCTTTCGTTGTTATTCCGCTGCCCGTGATCTCCTCTGTCGACGACACCCTGAAGATCGTAGTTCCGGTTCAGGAGGGCAAGGTCTTTCGAGTCGGTTCGTTAAAGGTCGAGGGAAACTCGATATTCTCCGAGCAGCAGGTGCTTTCATATGTCGGCCTCAAAACAGGCGACATCGCCGACGGAAAGCGGCTTCAAGACGTTGTTTACGAAGATCTGAAAAAAGTTTACGGATCGCAGGGATTCATTCAGTACAACGCCGAGTTCGAGCCCGAATTCAAGGACAATCCCACGAATCCGAACGAAGGTATTGTCGATATCAAGATAACGATCGATGAGGGCAAACAATTCACGCTTCGCCGGCTTGAGTTCGTCGGAAATACATTTACGCGTGACAAGGTGATGCGGCGCGAGTTCCTTCTCAACGAAGGCGATATCTACAATGACAATTATTTGGACATCTCTGTCCAGCGCCTGAATCAAACTCAATACTTCGACCCGATCGATCCGGAACAGGACGTTGAAAAGCGAACCGACGAAGAACAGGGCGACGTCGATCTGATCGTCAAGATCAAAGAAAAAGGGCGCCAGCAGATCTCGTTCAACGGCGGCATTTCTGGCGTCGGCGGTTCTTTCTTTGGCTTGGAATATTCGACCAATAACCTTGCCGGCCGCGGTGAAGTGCTTTCGTTCACCGTCGGTGTCGGAAACCGTCAAACAAATTTCCAGTTCAGCTATACGCAGCCGTATTTCAGGGATCGTCCGATCTCTGTTGGCGTCTCGGCGTTTTTGTCGAAGTACAAGTTCTTCGGCGAAGGTACCGTATTTACGCGCAACCAGGATTTCCTAAACGACATCAGCACGCCCCTCGGGCAGGTAACGGTAAACGAGAGCAACCTTTTCTCGCAGGACACGCTTGGATTTAATGTGTTCGCCACGGCCCCGCTTTCCGAGCTGTACTTCAAGAAGCGTCCGTTTTCACAATTCTCCCGCATCGGTCTTACTTACCAGTTTTCGTCGACCTCGATCAGGGATCCGGAAGTAAATGCTTCTGGCGATCCGAATATCACGATCCCGGTAATTTACGAGCAGCCGGACATTTTGACGAGCCGGGTCATCGGAACTTTCGTCTATGACACGCGCCGGCCGGCGCCTAACGGAATAGACACCAACAGCGGCCAGCAATTGTCCGTTTCTCTCGGTCTGGCCGGCCTCGGCGGCGATGTTCGAACAGTCTCGCCATCGGTGCAGTTTTCCAAGTTCATTCCGGTACGGAACAAGAAATCCAAGAGCCCTCATGTCTTCGCCTTCAGGCTTCTGGGCGGCACGATCTGGCCCTTCGCGATCACGGATACCATCAAGAACGCGAACTCGATAGCATTCATAAACGGCATCCCGGCTTACGAACGTTATTATTTGGGAAGCGAAACGGACATTCGCGGATATCAGTCCCGCTCGATCGGCCCCATTGCTCCGTTCGATACATACGTCACGTCACAGAATCCGGTTGCCACGATCAATCCGTCGGGAACTCCTGTTCCGATCTCCGGCTTTCCTCCTGGTTCGCCGATCCCGGGCGAGATCGCTGCCCTCGGCCAGTTAACCGGTATCTCGGGTGAACATCCGGCGCTGTTGGCGAAGAATTTTAGGTTTATCGGCGGTGACACTCAGTTGTTGGGCAATTTTGAGTATCGAATCCCAATATTCGGGCCCGCGACCTTAGCCGTATTCGCGGATGTCGGGACGGTATTCAATTGGCACAAGGGCGAGGACCAGATAATCAACAGTACATTCTTCCCCGATGACACGTTTATCGGTGCGGGCAGGATGACGCAACTTTCACTGGCCAATGCGCCGGTCCTTGAGCCGAGTTTTGGAGCCCTGCTGTATTACCGGGGCCGAATAATGACAAGAACGGATTTCGTGAATGAGTTTTGCCGCGGAAGCCGAATTGGGTGTCCCACAAGTTTGTCGCCCGAAGTTCAAACTATTTACCTTCGCGGCGATGTGCAGCAAAACTCGATCCTCAGGATCAACGAATCGGCATTTTCAAAATTGACCGATTACAAATCGAGTGTGGGTGTTGAACTTCGTGTGCAGGTACCGATCGTAAATGTGCCGTTCCGACTGATCTATTTCTATAATCCGCGGGCCGTTCTGGGAGTGCAGGATGTTTTGCCCGGCATTTATTTGCCTGGTAAAAAGAGCGGTTTCCGGTTTACGGTCGGCAGAACGTTCTAAGCGAACATTGACATTGGCCACCTATATAGAATAGTATTTCAGGTTTTCCGAGTCAGCGGGCAACATAACCGCCGATTATTGTTTCAAAGTATTTAGACAAACCCTCGGAAACCGCAATTTTAGGAGTATTTATCGAAATGAAAAAGATTGGATTTATCGCAGTTGCCGTTCTGTTCGTATCAGCCTTCGGCATGAATGTTATTGGACAGGTACCAGCGGCAATCGCCCCGGCAAAGGTAGCCTGGATCGACACCAGTGCTTTTGACGACGAAAAGACCGGTATTCAGAAGTTCATCAACGCGTACAAGGCACTCGCCAACGAGGCAAAACCACGCGAGACCGAACTGACCACCATCTCGACCCGAGTTCAGACCCTTTCGGACGAATTGACGAAAATGCAGGCGAACAAAGCAGTTCCGTTCGATGAGAAAGCTGCACTTGCTAAGAAGGATGAGGGCGAACGGCTTGCCCGTGAGTACGAATTCAAGAAAAAGGAATACGACGCCTTTATTCAGAAGCGCGGCGGTGAGATCGTCGGGCCGGTGAACGCCGATATCGGAAAAGCGATCAGCGATTTCGGCAAAGCGAAAGGCTACACGATGATCTTCGATATCGTGAAAATGGCGCAAACCGGTGTTATTCTGCATTTTGAAGAATCTGCAAACATAACGAAAGAATTTATCGCTTTTTATAATGCACGACAGGCGAGTGCGGCGACTGCGGCGGCACCGAAATAATAGCCGAATTAGTTGAACCAAGCTCGACAGCCGGTTAAAGTTACACTTTGCCGGCTGTTCGACTTTTCTATACTCTCTCCGAAATGGTTATTTACGATACGAAAGCCATCCTGCAAATACTGCCGCATAGGCCGCCGTTCCTACTGGTCGACACCGTCATTGAATTGGAACCAGCTAAAAGGATCGTAGGAATAAAGCAAGTCACTATCAACGAGCCATTTTTTCAGGGACATTTTCCAGGCATGCCGGTGATGCCGGGTGTTTTACAGATCGAGGCTCTTGCACAGGTTGGTGCGATACTAGCCTTGCGTGAACTGGAAGATTCCGACATGAAAATTCCTCTATTCAGCGGGATCGACGGCGCGAGATTTCGTCGCCCCGTCGTTCCAGGCGACACGCTTCGATTGGAAGTAACCGCGATACGCCCCGGACGCCGTATTCAAAAAATGCGTGGTGTCGCTACTGTAGACGGCAACATCACCGCCGAAACTGAAATTCTTTGCATCATAGCCGACCGAAAGGAGCTTGATCCGTAATGGAAGAAATCAGATTAACCGCTACACAGGCGATTCTTTACGCGACGCTGATCCATGCCGGGATCGGTTTCGTCTTGGGCCTTATTCCGTTGATCCTTGGTATCGTAAAGAAAAAAGTCCGGACCGGCGTGATCGGCATAATTGTCGGAACCCTCGGTGGAGCGATCCTGGGTTTCCTGATCTCGATCCCTTCGATGGCGATCTTTACGTGGCTCATCCTCCGCAAAGAAATTATCGCGCCCGAAACAGACGAAGTTTGAAAGCCTCGATGTCAGCCTCGATTCATGAAACCGCGATCATCGCCGAAGGCGCGCGCACCGGCGAAGGGTGCTTTATCGGCCCTTTTTGTACGATCGGAGCCGGTGTCACACTCGAAGATCGAGTTCGGCTAGAATCACATGTGGTCGTCGATGGGGATACAAAGATCGGTGCGGATACAAAAGTTTTTCCTTTCGTATCGATCGGGCTCGGGCCGCAAGATCTGAAATACGCAGGCGAGCCAACCTCGGTCGTGATCGGCGAGCGAAATGTGATCCGCGAATTCGTCACGATCCATCGCGGTACAACTGGCGGCGGCGGCGTCACGCGACTGGGAAATGAAAATCTTTTGATGGCACAGTCGCATGTTGCGCATGATTGCCAACTCGGCGACGGAATTATCATGGCAAACGGAGCGACACTCGCCGGTCACGTCGAGATCGCCGACCGTGCAAATATCGGTGCTTACTCCGGCGTCCACCAGTTTTGCCGCATCGGCCTGGAGGCGTTCGTCGGCGGATATTCCGTCGTTGTAAAAGATGCTCCGCCGTTCGCGACGATCCAAGGAAACCACGCCCGATGTTTTGGCCTCAACCGTGTCGGTATGAGGCGGCGAGGGTATTCGCCGGAGACGATACAAAACCTGCATCACGCATATCATCTGCTCCTTTCCGCAAAACTCAACACATCGCAGGCGCTCGAACGCATCAAGTCAGAGATCAGCGGCTGCAGAGAGGTCGGCCTTTTGGTCGATTTCATAGAAACCACGAAGCGCGGCGTCGTGCTTTAACGCTATAGTTCCCGTGTTAAAATCTCAATTGCATTTATGAGCGAACCATCGGCCGAGGTAATAAGCGAATTCGGCAAACGAATTCAGCGGTGTTACGGGTGTTTTATCGCGTACCATCTCAAGGACATGTATCTCGGTGAAGACGTTACCTTTTTCTGTGAGCATTGCAAGGATGACTCGATGTTCCATTTCGATCTGTTTTCGAAGCACGTCGATATCAGCAAACTGAAAGAGACGGCCGAAGAAAATCATCATTAGCTTAGTGTGAATGTAAAACTTCAGATCGAATCGGGCTACGACAAGCGCGAGGTTGCGGTCGATAATGAGATCTCGATCGGTCGCTCCGACGCGTCGGATATCGTGCTGGGCGACGGTGGCCTTTCTCGAAAGAACACCTCATTTTTCTTGGACGAAGGTGAGCTTTTTGTAGCTGACGAAAATTCACTCAACGGCACCATCCTAAACGGCGAAAAAATATCCGGTGCTCGTCAGCTTCGAAGCGGCGACGTTATTAAGATCGGCAGCCAAACGACGATACGCGTTCAGATCGGCGATGCCGCACCCAGTTACGCTTCGTCAACGCCTGCAGTCAACACACAAACCCCGAACGTTCAAACAGCGGTGAACCCAGCTCCTGCCAGCGTTCCGATTTCTTCTAACCAAGTTACACAACCAAAAGGCCCGCCGATCATGTTGATCGCGGCCGGTGCCATGACGGTTTTCATCCTGCTGCTGGGCGCCGTTGCCTTGATCGCCGTCGCATATTCGGGTCGTGGAAACTCGAACGGCGGCGGAACTGCCACGCCGCCGCCGATACAGGCCGGTGCGCTAATTCCCGTTCGCGTGATAGATCCGCTCGGCGGCGAGGACGAAGACGACCTGGACGACCTGATCGCGTCATGGGAAGTTGCCGAAGAAGAACTCAAAACTGATAGTGTGGCCGACATAACCGGGGGCGTCACGACCGACGACAAGGAATTAAATGTTTCGGCGGCCTTTATTGACGAGCGCAAGAAAAAAGCTCTCGAGCCCAGGCCAGGTGAAGCGGGCATTCGGCCTGCGGGCTTGAATGTCCCAACGGAACTTTGCGGCGACGGCGTGATCAAGCAGAAAGCAAAGCTGGCGTCGATGATCGTCGGGAGCAATCCATACCGGCAGCCTATGGACTTTGCGGAGCTGGCTGAAAAGCGCCTGAAGAAAGAACTGATCGAGATGCCCGGCGCGACAAATAGTTTTTATCTTGACGTGGGCGGATCGGCGCAGGACAAGCCATTCTCTTCTTTCAGTTTTAAGGACGGGATAGCCGATATTCAAGCGGGTTCACCGAAATATGACATTTTGAGCAAACTCGCTTCAAACTTTGCGGGTCAAAAATATGACCTCAATAATCCAGTCGATCGTAAGCAGATGCGAATGCGCCTTCTGCGAATGTTCCAACCCAGGGCGAAGCCCATTTTGAAGGAGCTTGCAGAGGCTTACTTCGGCAAATTCGGACGCCCGCTGCGCGTTACATCGCTCACCCGATCGATGGATTATCAGATCCTTTTGAACGCAACGAACGCAAACTCCTTCAAAGTTCGCGGCGAAGGCTCGCTGCCGCCGCACACTTCCGGTTGCGCTTTTGATCTCGCCCGTAAGCACATGCCTGCCGACGAGCAGAATTTCGTTATGGCAAAGCTTGCCGAAATGGAACGCGCGGGCAAACTCGACGCCCTGATCGAATACGGCGTTAATGCCTGTTTTCACGTTTTCATCTATTGGGACGGGAAGCCTCCGAACATGTAGAGAGGTTTGATTCACCAGTTCTACACTCCTAAAATCAAATCATGGCCGAAAGCGGGAACAAGGAAACGTTAACGGGGCTTGCTGCGCGACTCGGGCGGCTGCCCGCGGATAAGAAGCGCGCAGCACTCGAGATCAGCGCTGCGCTTGCAGGTGTTTCCTTGCGGGTGAGCCGCGATTTTGTCGAGGCCGTTCCTAAGGCGGCTAAGATCCTCTCGGCTGACGATCTGCGATCGTGGGGTGAACTTGGCCGTCGTGTTGCGATGGGCAGTGCGGACTCCGGATCTAAGTATTTCGCTATGGGTATTGAGCCCCTCAGAAAGATCCCGGAGGCCGCGAGAGAATGTTTATTCAAGATCTGTGTGCGACAGCTGGTACTGTCCAGTTCGATCGCTCTCGAAACGCTGCGATCTGTGCCACTGCTCGCTGAAGAGCTCGATGACGATGAATTGTTTACCAAGGTCATGGAACTCGGTGTCGAAATAGCTAACCGTTCTGCAAAGCACAGCTCCGAGTTTCTTCAAAAGACTCCGCCCGTCGCCCGCGTACTAGCCGAATTCGGTAAGAAAAAGCAGCCCGCTGCTGAGACGTTTCTGACACTCGCGTCGCATTTCGCAAATCGAACCGGCGGAATGACAGCGGACCTTTGGACAAATCTTCCCGGGGCACTCGACGGCCTTAATGCTGAACAGGCGATCAAGCTCGGTGAATCGGCAACAAAAATAATCGATCACGGCGGGAGTGTGACCCTTTATTTCCTCACCGCCGGAGCCGAAGTTCTGCGGCGCGTCGAAGACATTTTTGACGACTGGAAGGCATTGCTCGAACAGATAGCTAAACACGGAAATGCTGTCGTGATCGCGTTTCTCCGTGCGACGCCGAAATTCGTGAAACATATCGCCTCGATAAAGCTCGACGGTGCCGTGGACGGTAGCGTTAAGTCCGCTGCGGTGAAACGCGTACTGATGCTCACGCGAGAGATCGCGGTCAATGACGGTGAAAGCGCACTTGCCGCTTTTCGGTCGTCGGCGTTCGCGCTTCAAAAAGTTTCGATCGATCAATATGAAGAATGGATAAACGCCGGTCTGGCAGAACATGCGAACGATTCGACAAAAGCGCGGCGCAGCTATTTCGCTCTTGAGACCCGCAGATCCAACGACCTGCTGCTGAAAACTCGTTCTGGCCTTCAACTGGAAAGAATTCGGGCGATCCTGCGGATGTACGTCGAAGCTCTTACCGGCCGTGAGATAGAGATCGCACCGCTTTCGGCGATGCCGCAGGAATCGAGGATCGGTGACGGAAAATCTGTCTATTTACCCAACTCGGTCGCTGAGTTCGATACGGATGAAATGGACTTTCGCCTTTACAAGGTGCTTGCGGCATACGGCGCGGGACAGATCGAATTTGGCACATTCGATCGAGACACGGTTGAGTTGAAGGCCGCGTTCACAGACCTCGCAAATCTGTATTCCGCAACCGCTGAGGCCGTCGATGCGTTCTCGCTAGCCGGATATATAGAAGATGTGCAGAAGGGGGAACGCGCATTACCGGATGACGAGCGTTGGAAAGAAATAAATCGGCGTCGGATGTCTTTGCCGAAAGATTCGGATTACAAAACGGTACTGGGCGTTTTCCCGGAACCTCGCTTGGCGCGAAAGATCTTCACGACGATGGAAAATGCGCGTATCGACAATCGGCTGCGGCACGCCTATCGCGGATTGCGAAAAGATCTCGATCTGATGCAGCAGACGCTTCGCAACCGCAGGCCATACATTTTCGACCTTCCATTGCACCAGGTTCCTTTCGAGCTGCTATTTCAGATCACGTTGTGCGGCGGAGCCACGGAGGACGCACGCTCATTCTATGGCCAAATAGTTTCCGAGATCGAAAACGTTGTCGACGCAAATGTCGCGATCAAGGAATCGACGGTTGCCGACTCGTTATTTGCAACCAGCCGGATCTACTCGCTGTTTCAGAACATTTCGCCGGAGCAATCGCAGGACGCCGAATCGGACAACACGGAAGATAAAAGCGAATTTGCTTACGACGATAAGAATTCGCAGGAAGCGCCTTCTGAAGACCGTGCAAAGGCCGAAGACCGCAAGAAAGAGCAGCAGGACCTTCGCGATCTTTTCAACGCCTGGAATTCAATGGATGACGAGGGCGAACCCGACGACATCAGCGGTAGCGAGGTTTGGTCGCAAAATGAGATGCCCGAGCAGGCTCTCGAGGCCGGCGAGGAAGCATTTGCCTACGACGAATGGGACCGCGAACTGAACGATTACCGTGTCGGCTGGAGCCGCGTGATCAAGAAACGCGTGAAGCAGGGCGACCGCGGCTTTGTCAAGCTCGCGCGTTCGCGCTATCGCGGTGTCATCTCATCGATTCGTCATCAGTTTCAACTGATGAAGCCCGAGAACCTGACGAAGATCAATCGCGAGATCGACGGCGAAGATTACGATCTTAATGCGTTGGTCGATTTCGTGGTCGACCGCAAGGCAGACGGACAGCAATCCGAAAACATCTACACAAAACGCTTGCGTAGACGCCGCGACGTCGCGGTTTCTCTCCTGCTTGATCAATCTTCGTCTACCGCCCGAACGATCACGCGAAATCCGCTGCAGCCTTACACATATCCCGGCCGGCGGATCATCGAGATCGAAAAGGAAGGCCTCGTGTTGATGAGCGAAGCTCTTGAAGCGGTTGGCGACGTTTACTCGATCAGCGGGTTCACCAGCGAAGGCCGAAGAAATGTGAAGTTCTACGTCGTAAAGGATTTTGATGAGAAATATTCGGAGGAAACCGAAAAGCGGATCGGCGGGATCACGTTTCAAAACAACACGCGCCTTGGTGCGGCGATCCGTCACGCGGCGAACAAGTTACTTCGGCAGGAATCGCGAACAAAGCTGCTCATCATTCTCACGGATGGCCGCCCATATGACCATGATTATGGTGACGCCCGATACGCACGCGAAGACGTTCGCGAAGCATTGACAGAGGCGAAGATCAGTGGCATCACTCCGTTTTGTATCACGATCGACCGCGAATCTGAGGCGGAACTGAAGGATCTGTACGGAGATGTCGGCTACACGATCATCGACGACGTGCTTTCATTACCGGAACGCATGCCGAACATTTACAGAAGGCTAACCACTTGAGTTGAATTACACCGCAGCCGAAATGCGCCCGGCTGCGGTGCAGACTAAAGAAGATCATGGAGTAGCAGGGGCTTCTTTATATCGCGGAAGTGTGATGGCTCGATTGATATATACGCCGAATTCGGTTCCCGATTCTACTTCAGCTTCCTTGCCTTTCAATTGATTTTTGCCGATAAGTCCCGCCACGGCACCCACACCCGCTCCGATCAAAGCGCCCGCAGGGCCGCCTGCAATTCCGCCGATAACGGCACCGCCCGCAGCACCGCCGCCGATGAACTTGAGATTGCGATTCTTCGTCTTATTGGCAGACACGGTCCCTTCGTTATCAACTTCATTCTTGTCACCCTTGCCGGACTCCCCCAGCGATCCGGTGATCGGAACTTTGCGCCCGTTTGGCAACGTGATAGATGTGAAAGTAACGTCGATCGTTCCTGGCTCTCCGTTTTTTCGTGCACCTTTAACCGCAGAAATTCTGCCGTGAATCGTGCTTCCTTGCGGGATCAGCAGCACGCCGCCGCTCGAATAGATAGGGTCGACCGTCGTGTTCTTAAACGTCTGTCCTACGTACGAATTTTTCGATGATAGATGCTGGTCAAGTCTTGCGCGGACAACCGTCCCCGGCTTGATCGAGTAATAAGTGATCTTAGGGTTCGCTTTTTTTGCTTGCGCGGCCGCAAACGTGGGCAAAAACAAAAGAATTGCCGACGAAAGCAAAACAACGCTGATAAAACCGAATCGTTTCATTCAAATCCTCCAGACACTAGGTTAGAGCCAAAAATGGTTTCGCTTTACTGTAAAAACTAACAGTATCGAATATGGCGTAGCCATATTATGCTCCAGCTAGGATTCAAAGGAAAGCGAGTAATTGCGCCGCGATCTTCACGTAAAAAACGGGCGGATCTTGGATCGGTCGGGGACAAATTTGGTCGAGGAGAAAGTATTATGAGTTCACTAAAGTTAAGCATTAGAACGGCGATAATCGCGCTCGTTGTTTGTATTGGCCTTGTATCTCAAGGTTTTGGGCAGGAGAGGCAACATGTGCCTGCTGGTACGAATGTAAAATTCAAGGGATATATCATTTCCCGGGCGCCTGAGGCCTTCGTTTTGAAGGATGAGGCCGGGTCCGGTTACTACAACGTGGATCTCGTCGGTTCGACGGTCGTAAAAACGTACAAAAAAGGTGTTTTTCGCGGCGGTAAGGATTACAACATGAGCTATCTTCTTCGCGGATTACGCTGCGAGGTTGCCGGTCGTGGCAATTCTGACGGCGCGATCGTCGCAGACGATATACGGTTCGAAGAAAACGATCTGCAGGCCGCCCAGTCGATGGAAGTGAGAATGGCACCCGCGGAAGCCGAATTAGCCGCTCAAGCCGAAAATCAGAAGCGAATGGAAGGTCAAATGGCGGAGAATGCTGCGATCGCAGCAGCACAGGCGGCAAAAGCACAATCGGCTGCCGAGGCGGCTCAAATAAAAGCCGACGCTGCCGCAGCCGACGCAGCCAGAGCAAATAACCGCATCAATGGTCTTGGCGATTTCGACCTTATAAAGACGGTCACCGTGCCGTTTGCAACCGGCAGTTCCACGATCGGGCCAAAGGGAAAATCGATCATAGACACGGCCGTCGCAAAAGCCAAAGGCGAAGACAAGAGCGCATGGATGATCTGTGTCGTAGGGTTTGCCGACTCGTCCGGACATTCGGCTAAAAATAAAGCATTAAGCGAACGGCGTGCGAACGCGGTGATCGGTTATTTGGTTTCGAAATATAATCTGCCGCTTCAGAGGCTGGTTCAGCCTTTTGGGTATGGCGAAGGCGAACCGGCTGCAGATAATTCGACGGCCGCTGGGCGAGCAGCGAATCGCCGCGTCGAAATACGAGTGCTTTCCAATAAAGGTATCGCCGGAAACTGAATAAGTTCTCGGTATTGAGGAGTCTTGAACATCCAGCAACGTTGTTCGGCTCCGGTTTCGAAAGCGCGACTGGCAAACGTCGCGCTTTCATTTTTGGCGATGCCTGTCAGTTTTGACAGTTACGCTTTTTGCTGTTCTTAGGGTAATCTTTCCGGAGCGTCAATGGCTGTGATTCCTGCACCCCAAAACGCCTCGAAATAATATGAAGAAATTTATGGATCTTGATCTAATCAAGTCGTTAGCTGGCGCGTGCGCTGTTTCATTTTTGCTGTTTATCTGCGTAACAGCGGCCATCGGCCAGGAACTTACCGTCGACGTCGATGCAAAGAAGCCGCAGGCAACTGCTGAAAAGGCCGATAAGATCGAAAAAACTGAAAAAAGCGAAAAAGCTGCCGCTTCGCCGATCGCCTCCGGAGAATTCCCAAACGTGGTCGCAAAATATAAACCGATCGTAGAAGGGAATCGATCAACCAAATCTGCGAAGCCGTTTACCGAGGATGTTGATACGGTCGTTCCGGAACCCGGTAAACAAGCGACCGGCGATTCTGATTGGCACATTGCTTTTGCTCCGTATCTTTATCTTTCAGGTCTGAAAGGACAAGTCGGTACCGGAAATCGCACGCTCGATGTCGACCTTTCGTTCGGCGACGTATTGAGCGATTTCAAGTTCGGTTTCATGGGGCAAACGGAATTCCGAAAAAAGAGATTCATCATTCTCAATGACTTGATTTGGATATCGCTATCGCAGGAGCATTCTGATCCGCCGCCAAGCCTTTATGCAGAAACCCAGATCAAAGTGAAAACGTTTATTTGGGGCCCAGAGATCGGTTATCGCCTGGTCGATAGCCCAAAGGGAACATTTGATTTGCGCGGCGGTTTTCGGCTGATGAGCATCAAAAATGAGCTCACGACAACGACCGGCATTCTTCAGGGTTTTAATGTCTCAGGGCGAAAGACCTGGGCTACCCCGATAGCCGGCGTTTTCGGGAACTACAATATTTCGGAGAAATTCTTTCTTTCAGGAAGATTCGATATTGGCGGCGGTTGGGGAGCAGACTTTACGTCGCAGGTTTATCTAGGCGGCGGCTATAAATTCAAACCAAATATGGCATTGATCACCGGTTGGCGCTATCTCACGACCGATTATGACGACCATACAGGTTTTATTTTTGATGCAACAATGAAAGGATTTATCGTCGGAATGAAGTTTCAATTGAAATAATCGAGCCCGACAGCGAAAATCAAGAAAGGCCGGCATAGCCGGCCTTTCTATTGAAAATAACAATGGTGGCGGGGGGGAGGATCGAACTCCCGACCTTGGGGTTATGAATCCCACGCTC
>QHXS01000107.1 GCA_003223975.1 Acidobacteriota bacterium | reverse complement strand
GGGAAGGCTCAGCTTGTGGAAGACATTGCCGAAAAAAATAAAGCTCTAGAGGCTTTTACAGAGCATGTTGTTCCAGGCCGATGGGCCGACGTTCGCTGGCCAACCGAATTAGAACTCAAGGCAACTTCGGTTCTAAAACTTCCGATCGAAGACGCGTCGGCAAAGATCCGAACTGGTGATCCAAAAGACGACGAAGAGGATTACGCGATGGACATCTGGGCCGGCGTCGTGCCGATTTCGCTTGCTGCCGGAATTCCGATAAACGATTCGCGACTTGAGCAAGGCATCGCCGCACCGGAATACATAACGGCCTACTCCCGCAATTCTAATGAGTGAGCAGACGCGCGGCCCCATTTATTACGGCTGGATCGTTGTCGCTGTCGCCATCCTCTCACTGGTCGTGAGCAACGGCCTATCCATCGGTGGAATTCCAGTCTTTTATAAATCGATACGCGATGATTTCGTCACCACCGGTGCGGTTGCCGCCGATCGTGCCGAAAGTTTTATCGCGTTCGGTGCATCGCTCACGTTTCTTTTTTCGGGTCTGATCTCGCCGATCGCGGGATGGCTGATTCAAAGGTTTCCTCTCAAAAATTTGATGCTGGTCGGCTGCGCCATTTTGGGCAGCGGCTTGCTTCTTCACGCCAGCGCCAACTCGGCCATCGCAGTCTACATCTCGCGAATTCTTATGGGAATCTCGCTCGGCTTCGTCGGCGTGCTACCGTGCGTTGTTTTGGTCTCGAACTGGTTCGTTCACCGGCGCGGTATCGCATTAGGTGTTTTGCTGACAGGGACAAGTATTGGGGGCGTATTGATTCCGCCGATCGCGACCCCGCTGATCGAAAGATTCGGCTGGCGAACGGCGATGATGTTATTGAGCCTGATAGTGTGGCTAATCCTTGCACCTTTCATCGCGTTCTTTGTGAAAACCGAGGCCGGGGATCCGCCTTCGTATTCCGCTGGCGAAGAACGTTTTTTAGTGGAAAAAGAGGGATTGACCTTTGCTGAGGCATTAAAAACACGCGTTTTCTGGATTTTCGCGTCCGGCGCGGCTTTGATCTTTTATCCGATCTTTGTTACGAGTCAACAACTTATCCTGCAGGGGGCCAGGATCGGCTTTTCACCATTACAAAGCAGCTTTGTCTTGTCCGGTCTTTTCGCCGTAAGCGTCGCCGGGAAGTTCTTGTTCGGGTTTCTGAGCGATCGGTTTCCGCCAGTCCACGTGGTCCTTATATCCACGGCAGTTATGTTCACATCGACATTCCTGCTGCTAGATCTGAATTCGACGACAGCGTTTTTATTCCTGATTCCGTTCGGGCTTGGATACGGCGGATCGTTTGTTCTAATACAACGCCTCGCTGCAGATTTTTTCGGACAACGCGATTATCCGAAGATACTCGGTGCGATCACGATCGGCGACACGCTCGGCGCAGTGCTGGGTGGCCTGGTCACCGGTTGGCTTGCGGACAAATATTCCGGTGATTATACCGTTGGTTTTTATGGGGTGATCATTGCAACCGGTATTGCCGTGATACTTATGACTTTACTGAACTTGTTTGCAACTCAATTGCGAGCCGCAGGTCAGATCGAAGCGAAAAATGTCTAGGCAGTTTTCCGCGGATTCCGGTTTCGCATTTCGAACCACAGCGTGATCCGCAAAACGATCAGGGTCAATACAGTCGCGATCAGGGCGAGAGCGAGGCCGCCAAGGCCGACAGATACACCGATCGCCGCCGCCATCCAGATACCGGCAGATGTGGTAATTCCTTCGATCTTGTGAGCTTCTTCGCTTTTCAAAATACTTCCGGCACCGACAAAGCCGATTCCGGTAATGACCCCCTGGATCACGCGCGAAAGAGCATCAGACTGCATGCCGTGCTCCAGGCAGCTCAATATGAATACGGTCGTGCCCGCGGTAACAAGCATGTGTGTGCGAAGGCCGGCCTTCTTGCCAGCACGCTCGCGCTCATACCCGATAGAGGCGCCAAGCAATGCAGACACTACAAGTCGAAAAACGATGATCGCGATCAATCGTCCGTCCGGCATTCCGGTGCTGAATTCGGTCCAGAATGTGTCCATGCTGAGAGTATAGTAGCGAATTGACAAAATGAGCGACAAAATCAAAGGGCCGACGATCCCGTTGAGTTGTCGCCACTTGAAACCTATAACAATTTAGTCCTAGTTCGAGGTAAACTCAGCCCAAGACCAACCTGGCGCAAAATAAAATGCTCGACCGATCGAGGCCAATCCAGCTTCTCGCACTTTTGATCTTGATCTCCGCTTATACATTTGGCCAGGGCCCGATCGAAGACAATAGTTTTCTCATCGAAGAGGCGTACAACCAGGAAAAAGGTGTTATCCAATACATCAACACCTTCTACCACGAACGAAACGGAAATTGGGGATACAGCTTTACGAATGAAATGCCCATTAAGCGCCAGGTCCACCAGTTCAGCTACGCGATAAACCTGTCAAGGGTCGGCGGAACGGTCAGGTTTGGCGATACCTACGTCAATTATCGTTACCAAGCCAAAGGACTCAAGCCGGAAGATCGGGTCGCGATGGCCTTTAGGTTCTCCGCGATTCTTCCTACCGGAAGTTATAGGAACGAAACAGGTTGGGGTGCGCTCGGGTTTCAGTTTAACTTTGCAACGAGCATCAAGCTTTCAAAGTATTTCGTTACGCACTGGAACACTGGTTGGACATACCTTCCACGGGCCCGGAACCGCCTGGGCGAACGTTCAAATGTAAAGGGACTCAATTTAGGTCAGAGCACCGTTTTTCTTATGAAGCGAAATTTCAATATCTTCACCGAAACTGTGTGGAACCGGCTGGACCGAATCGATGGACCAGGCCGAAGCGTGCCGGATTACAGCCTGCTTTTAAATCCGGGGATTCGATGGGCGTGGAATTTCAAAAACGGATTGCAGATCGTGCCGGGCATTTCTATGCCGATCGGCTTAGGTCCGAGTAACCGAAATTACGGAAATATCTTTTATCTGAGTTTTGAAAAATAAAAGGCAAGCATGAGGCTCGCCTTAATCAAAACAAAACATTGGTGGAGATGAGGAGGATCGAACTCCTGGCCTCGGCATTGCGAACGCCGCGCTCTCCCAGCTGAGCTACATCCCCGATTCAAGTAAAAAGTTAAAAGGAAAAGGTCAAAAATTCAAGTACTACTGAACGCCAGCTGGCAACAGCGAACCTCGCGGATCGGATGCAAATGCAAATCCGTCTTCGATCTTGCCGATAAGGCCGTGAAAAACAATGTCTTCGCCTGAGACCACGACGGTCACGTCGCCCGGCGAGACTTTTTTCTCGTCGACCGGAAACTTGATGATCGTCGCATTACCGTTTTCGTGCGCGACGGCTTCGAATTCAAAGGTGTCAGCGTTATAGCTGAGCGTCTGGCAAAAAGCTACTTCCATTCAATTAGTATTGCATGCCGCGAATCTAGGCGCTACTCGATCCAGATTATCTTTTTTTTGTCTTCGCCCTGTTCCGTTTCATATTTGAGCAGGTCAGCCTTTTTCATCGACAGCTCTTGCGTCGTGTCGAATTCTTTTATTCGTGCATCCGTACCCTTTGTTGACTCGCTTTTGCTTGCGTTGTAATAGATCGTGTCGCCTTCAACGCGCACGATCTTGTCGGCGTAAAACCATTCTTTATCACCTTTACGGTACCGATATGTAATCACGTTGCCTGCCTTTACACTTTCCAACTCTGCCTTCGTTACCGAATTTATGCCGCAGGCTTCGACAAATAAGACGATCGTAAGAAACAAAAGAAAATAACGTTTGTAAGACATTTCGTGAATCACTCCCGTGCAAAATGATTACGGATTTTACTTTACCTTTAATCGAAAATCTAACGTAATCGCGTCGTGATCTGAGAGCGGAGTGCCGTGGCCATTAATTAGATTACCGATCGTTTTCGGAGCAGTATAAGGGGCCAATTCGACCATTTTTCCCGCAAACCAGTCCAATCTTCCTGAGACTCGGCCTCCGACCCGGTTCGCTGCCCAAAAAATGAAAGGAAAACACCATTCCGGAACCCAATCGCGCAAATTGTTGTTCTTTTCAATGCTCTCGACATCGTAATGGATCGTTCCGGCGCCGATCTCGTTCAGCGATTTGTAATCATAGCCCCGAGATTCGATCTCACCGAACAATTCCTTTTCAAAATAGTGGTCCGGATGCGGATAGTGATTTTTCACTACATTCTTCACACCCATCAAAACGCGACGCCAATAACCCAGGATCGCGCGCGTCGCATTCTGCGAATTGAATGTCGTTGTATTCCAGTCTCCGCCGATCAGCGTCGGCAGCGGCCTCAGAGTATCAAGGTGATCGAGGATGATCTTCATTTGACGGTGGCGATGTGCCCGAGAACAATGAGCATCAAGGTGAACGGTGACGGCCCGGAACACTCCTGAAGGATGCTCGATGTCCGCGATCAATGCCCGCAGATGCCCCAGGCGTTTTTCCTTGCCCCACATCTTATCCTTGCCATTCGGAAGTGCGACCCCATGAATGTTTTTCATCGGCCACTTTGAGAACATTGCGAGTCCGTGGATCGAAAACGTGTTTTCACCTTCTATCTCAGACTCGACACCGCTGCCTTTTTGAAGCGCGATGTAAACGGGGGCGAATGCATAATTCAGATTCAGAGCTTCAGCGATCTCGCGTGCAACGAAACGGTTTTTGCTGCGCGCCATTCCAAAGTCGAGTTCGGTCAAAAGCAGAAGATCCTTGTCCTTTAGCTCATTATGATTCCGCAGAGCGTCAACGATTCCTTCAAAAATATTTCCGCGTTCAATGTTCCAGGCGAGGGCACGAATGTCAGAACCCGCCGCGTAAGCGGCGGGCCAGTTTGAAGATTTGCGAGGCTGGCGGCCCGCTGACAAAGGCGGTTCTGAGAGGTTTTCCACAACGACCGCGTTTAATATTCGTTCCGCACCTTCGCGAATTTCACGATAGACCGCTGACTTGGCCAGCTCATCCGACGATTCAAGTTTCAACAGCTCAGGGAAATATTTGTTGAGATCGTGGTCGAGAAGTTCGGGCCCACCTGTCTGCGCCATCGGCGCTTTGTCGAATAACAATTCGTACGTCATTGGAATGGAAAGGATAGGAAACGATGGCGTGAATGTCTATCGCAGTTGTCCGAGGTCAATCGTCGTATCGTTCTTTTGCCGGCATTACAGCAAGAAAGTCGGCCGCGATGCGCTCGGAGTAGCTAGCGAGCAGATCCGCAACGCGCTTTTGCTTTTTCGAATAGAAGATCAGCCCGACATGTTTTGGTTTCGCGACGCGGTAGACGATCTCTTCGTCCGTGTATTGCGACGTATCGGGCGTGTCGGTGTTAGCCAGGCAAAGCGCAACGCCAGCAAAATCCTTTCGCAGTTTCGGAAGTTTGTAAGGGTTTTCTTGAGTCGCGGTCTCAAGCTTGGCCCATTCGCGCCAGAGATTGAAATTGCACGCATGCTCGAGAACGTTCGCGATATACGCACCGCCGACGCGGCAGGCGACTTCGAGAAGATAGAATTTACCGTCCGCTTCGCTTTGCAGAAATTCAGCATGCGAAACACCGCGGTCGTATTTAAAAGCGGTCAGAAGCTGTTGATTAAGCTTCTCTAACTTCTTCCTTTCATCGGCTTTGTACGGAACGATCGACGAAGTAAATACGCCGCCGTAATGCGTCACGCTGAAAGGCGGCGTGCCGTATTGCGAAACGCCGCAGGCTAGCACTTTGCCGTTTTCGACGATTGAATCAACGTGAAAGACCTTGCCTTTGATAAACCGTTCGACTACGAATTGCGACGGATGGTCGCGCCAGTTGTTTCGGCCGTCGAGTTCGGTCAGCACGTCCCAAACGTCATTCGCCGCTTCGCATTTTCGAATACCGAATGCCGAAACCTCATAACGAGGTTTTACGATGATCGGCGGCTCGACTTCCCTCAGAAATTTCTCAATAGCAATTTTGTTGAATACACCGGTGAATTCAGGACAAGGAATACCAGCGGCCGCGGCTATGTTTCGCATCGCCAGCTTGTCGCGAAACCGCAAAGCGTGGGAGCTCGACATTCCGGCCATCTGCATGTGCTCACGGGCGCGTGCGGCCGTCATCACGTCAAATTCATCCAGGCCGACGACACGATCGATCGCACGGGCGCCAGCGATATTCGCGATTGCACGTACATATTCGCTGGGCAGCGCGTTGTCCTCGACCGTCCTAACGTCATTCAGAGCGGTCCACACCCAAGGCTCGTCCAGCAGCTTTTTTCGTGTGACGAGGGTCACGTGCCAGCCGGCATTTTGAGCCTCGTCGAGAAACTCGTTGCCTTTGTGCTCGCTTGCAATGCAGACGATGTGACGCTTCATATAAAAGTGCGGAACACCCAGTTACCGTCGGGCGTAATAACAGGTCAAAGCCTTTGTTTTGAATAAAAAGAATGGCACAATTCAATAGCAAAGACAACGAATATAGCGCGTAACCTCAATGGATATAGCAGATCTCATTAGCCATCTTGTGATCTACATGGTCGTGCTGCTTCTTGCAATTTCGGCGCACGAGGCGGGCCATGCCTGGGTTTCATATAAGAACGGCGACGACACTGCATTTATGCTTGGCCGCGTAACGTTAAACCCGATAGCCCACACCGATCCGATAGGCACGCTGCTGATACCAATGGTTTCATTCCTATTCGGCGCGATCGGCGGCGGACTCGCGTCGATCCCACTCATTGGCTGGGGTAAACCTACGCCCGTTAATCCGCGCAAATGGACCAATTACAAGATCGGCAATGTCACGGTCTCGATCGCAGGCGTTATTGCAAACCTGATCCTGTTGACCATCGGGTTTATTGCGGCGAAAGTAATGATCTCGCAAGGATTCGACATCGGAGATTTTTTTGGCCAAAGCAATAATCCGTTCGCTATTTTGGTCGGATATGTAATGACGCTGAATCTTTCGCTGTTCGTCTTCAATTTACTGCCGTTCCCGCCATTGGATGGCAGCAAAATATTGCAGACTTTTCTGCCCGAAAGCGCAGAGCCGATATTTAACCTTCTTGAGCAATACGGATTTCTCATTTTGATGGCTCTCATTTACATTGGTGTCCTCAGATTGGTAATCACGCCGTTTTTCTACGGGCTGATCTACCTCTTACGATCTTGACGAATGAAAAAGCGAATTTTCAGCGGTGCGCAGCCTACGGGTGAGCTTCACATCGGGAACTATCTCGGTGCGCTAAAAAACTGGGTCGCGCTCCAGGACGAATATGAATCGTTCTACTGCATCGTAAATCTGCACGCCATCACGCTTCCGCAGGACCCGAAAACACTGCGGCGAAAGACGCTG
>QHXS01000106.1:6673-11940 GCA_003223975.1 Acidobacteriota bacterium | reverse complement strand
TGTATCGCGGGAAGGAGTAGGACGAGAATGGTGGTCACGCCAGCAAAGATCAGAAAGTAGACTGCCTTTCGCTGGAAAGTGTTTTCGGCCATATCAACGGCTAAAACATATCAGCAATCGTCTTTCCAATCAAAAGAAGCGAGAGAATGGAAACGATAGCGGTTGTGCCGATCGCCAGAATATTGGACGTAACGGAATTTCGGTATTCTCCCATGATCGCGGGGTTGTTGATAAGTTTCACGATCGCTATCAACAAAACGGGAAGCAGGACGCCGTTTACACACTGTGCTACGAGAAGGAGCGTGATCGGGGGAATTGTCGGTATCAGCGCAACAATGCCGCCGATCAGGATAAGGGCCGTAAAGATGCCCAGGAAGATCGGCGCCTCGCGAAAAGATCGCGACAATCCTTTTTCAAATCCAAGTGCCTCGCTTAAACTGTACGCCGTTGCGAGCGGGACGACCGCCATTGCCAGCATCGATGCACCGAAGAGTCCGATCCCAAATAGATACTTGGCATAAACTCCTGCGATGGGTACTAGTGATTCCGCCGCCGTGGCGGCAGAGTCGATGTTTCTGATTCCATGTACGTATAGAGTAGCGGCGGTACACACAACGATGAAGCCCGCGATAATGTCGGCAAATGTCATCCCGATGATCACGTCAGCGCGACCGACCGACAGCTCTTCCTTGTCCATACCTTTTTCGACGGCGGCCGACTGGACGTAGATTTGCATAAATGGGGCGATAGTCGTTCCGATCAACGCCATGACTGTGAAAAGGTATCCGGTGTCAGTGCTGAACGAAGGCCGAATGAAGCTTCTCCCAACTTCATACCAATCAGGTTTCGCGACGACCGCCGAAATAACATAGGTAAAAAACACGAGCGACATCAGGAGAAAGACGGTTTCGACCCGCTTCGGTGATCCCTTGACGACAAGCCACCAGATGATAAGCCCGGCGACCGGGATGGTGAAGTACCTCGAAACTCCGAATAGCTCAGATGCCTGGCCTATGCCGACGAATTCGGAAATAACCACTCCGGTGTTTGCCGTTAAAAGAGCGAGCATCACGAATGCGGTCCAGCGGACACCGAAATTCTCCCGGATAAGATCAGCCAGGCCCTGTCCGGTAACAACGCCCATACGCATGCACATTTCCTGAACTATGATCAGGCTGATCGTCATTGGTATGAATGTCCATAAAAGTGTGTAGCCGTACGCCGCACCGGCGCTGGAATACGTTGCGATGCCGCCGGCATCGTTACCTGCATTTGCGGCGATGATCCCGGGGCCTAAAATGGCGAGATAAGCGAAAAATCTGTAGTTAGAAAGCCTTCGGCGTGCCCGCGAGGAAAGACGGCGGAGTGTGGATAAATAACCGGTTTTCAGCCGTGAAAGGAACATTTCTTAAACTATCGCCGTCTGTCATTGTCTTCCTGAAAATAACGCTTCCAACCGATGAGCGGAAAATCGAATATAACCGTTTTTGCGACCGATCCAAAACGAATTGTCATCGAATTTTGTCGAAAATACGAATTTTGCTAGAGTTTCGACTATGAACCGCAAACTGGCCTCCGTTCCCGTCCTCATATCCATCTGTCTACAACTCTTTGCCTTTTCTGTTTTCGCCGATCCGGGTTTTCGTCCAGTGGCCGAACCGTCGATCGCAAAGCATGGGATGGTCGCGTCCCAGCACCCACTGGCGTCCCAGATCGGTGTCGACGTGCTGAAGAAAGGAGGGAACGCCGTTGACGCTGCGGTCGCGGTCGGACTTGCTCTGGCAGTTGTCTACCCGGAAGCGGGAAATCTAGGCGGCGGCGGATTCATGTTGATGCGCAAAGCAAATGGCGAGTGTGCGGCGATCGATTACAGGGAAATGGCGCCGGCCGCGGCAGCACGCGATCTTTTCGTCAATAGCAATGGTGAGCTGATCAAAGGCGAAGGCGGTTCGACTGTGGGATATCGCGCATCGGGTGTTCCGGGCACACTTGCGGGTTTTGAGCTCGCGTTCAAAAAACACGGCTCGGGAAAAATTAAGTGGGCCGAGCTGGTTGAACCGGCGCGTCTCCTGGCCGCTAATGGATACACATTAACGCACCGGCTAGCCGAACTATTCAAGTCATACAAGGAAACGCTTTCCCGGTATCCCGAAAGCAACCGCGTGTTTCTAAATAATGGCAAATATTTCGAAGGCGGCGACATTTTTCGTCAGCCGGACATGGCCAGGACCTTATCAAGAGTGAAGGTAAACGGCGCGAGCGACTTTTATCGGGGCGAGACGGCACGGCTTATCGCCGCAGATATGAAAGCGCATGGGGGCTTAATCACTCTAGACGATCTAAAGAATTACGTCGCAAAAGAGCGGACGCCCTTACGAGGAAATTACCGCGGGAACGAGATAATCACGATGCCGCCGCCCAGTTCCGGCGGACTTGTAATGCTGCAGGTCCTGAATATCCTGGAGGCGTACGATATAAAAGCCTACGGACAGAATTCGGCAGCCAAGTTTCATCTCTTCGCCGAAGCATCGCGGCGCGCGTTTGCTGACCGCGCGGAATTCATGGCAGACCCAGATTTTGCCCAGGTTCCGGTGTCACAGCTGATCGATAAAAACTATGCAGCGAGCCGACGGAATTCAATTGATCTGACGAAAGCCGGTACAAGTGCGGCGATCGGGCATGGAGATATCAAAATAAAGGAAGGCAGCGAAACGACGCATTTCACCGTGATCGATAGGGACGGAATGGTCGTGACAAATACATATACGATCAACGATCTGTATGGCTCACGGGTGACGATCAAAGGCACCGGTGTTCTGATGAACGATGAAATGGACGATTTCGCTGCGCGACCAGGCACTCCAAACATTTTTGGATTGGTCCAGGGTGAACGAAATAAGGTAGAGGGCCGCAAGCGTCCTTTATCGTCGATGACCCCGACGATCGTTCTGCGGTCGGACGGATCATTTTGGTTTGCTACGGGAGCACGAGGAGGCCCAAGGATAATCTCGGCCGTGATGCAGATCGTGATCAATGTGATCGATCACGGAATGAATATTCAAGAGGCCATCGACGCGCCGAGAATTCACCATCAGTGGCTTCCTGACGAGATACTTGCGGAGCCAAACGGAATGTCTCCGGACACGAAGAATATCCTCGTTGGGTACGGACATAAATTCGCCGAGAAGCCGGGAAGTGTCGCTTCGGCGACCGGCATTATGGTTACAAAGGAAGGACTACGGATGGGGGCGATCGACCCGAGAAGTGACGGAGCCGCGATCGGCTATTAAGGGGAAAAAGAAGTAATAGGGTTAAAGTTCTTCGTCCTTCTGAAGTAACTTGGTCGTATTGTCGGTAACACTTCCCGGACGCGAAAACTCACCGGTATCTGGTGCACGCCACGACCCGGCCGTGGGCGGCGAATAAACCTGGGCGGGCTGACTCTGCTGAGCAGGAAGAGCGCCCACAGCATGGCTCCCGTGCAAAGCTTGCGGAACGCTTTGCATCATTTCCAACTGCATGATCTCCGATTGTTTTGGCGCTCGTTTAAGAACGGCAAGAGAAATGATCAACATCATCATCGTTGAGAAGACGCCGAAAACAGCCGAAGCCGCTGCGCCTTCATCAGTACCGAGAATCCCAAAAAACGCCGGCATCATCATCACAAAAAATATGAACCAAAGTGCAGTGAAGATCAGGCCGTTCTTTCGGCTGAACAAAGTCGATTTGCCTTTGTAAAGTTCGGCGAGCTGGGGCAATACGCCATTGTTCGCGATCAAATGGGGAATCAGCCCCATTTGAAACCCGCAGCGGTTACAAAATTTGGTTTCCGGTGAGATCTGCTGCTGGCCGCAGCGGGGACAATGCATTCATTACTCCTGAAAAAGAAACGGTCTAGGCTCGCAAACTTAACGAATTTTTACACGAAAAGGTTCGCAATGCAATGAAATGGCAATTCAGTAACGCACCGGTCAGCGCGATAATTGTGAATCCTTCACGAGTCGCAACAAAGATTCCGCATTGCCATAAAGCCGCTGTGCGACGATCAAAGTCTGCAGCAGTATCTCGAAAAGCGTTCGGATCTCGACAGGCGACGGGATCTTCTTGTAGAGGTCGTCGTCGGATCTCAGGAATGTAAATCCAGCCACCCGGCTCGCTTCCACTTCATTCAAATATGCAATTACGTCGGTCGTGGTGGGCATTCTTTCCGGAAGGGTCCATTCGAATGGGTCGTCCCACAATTTTGTTGTTATCCCGCCGACCATTTGCTCTACCACGGCGGCAGAACGGGTTATCAGAGTTCCTACCGAAAACGGCATGAGCGAACCCTTTGAACGTGTTGGCTCGAAGTAGAGAAGTTCGTCCCCGATATCGGTCAATATAGCCGTCGACGCGTTGTGTAGCCGGATATAGTCCGCGCCAATTAAAAGGACTAAGGTGCGCTGCGAATTTTTCATTCCCGTGTGGTAAAATCACTGTTTGCTTTATTTTAAGATAGCACGCGGCAGTTCGCCCGAGGGACACAGAATGCATCACAACTTGCTCGAAACACGAAAAACCTTTAAGACGGGAAATGGCTCAGAAGGTACTTTTTACTCGTTACCGCAGTTGAAGAATGCAGGCGTGGGTGACGTATCGCGCCTGCCGCTCTCGATCCGCATCGTTCTTGAATCGGTCCTGAGAAATTTTGATGACGGGAAGCGTATCGGGGAACAACATGTTCGCGAACTTGCCAATTGGCAGCCGAATTCCGTGCGCACAGAAGAGATCCCGTTTGTGGTCGCGCGTGTTGTCCTCCAGGACTTTACGGGCGTGCCTCTGCTGGTCGATCTTGCGGCGATGCGTTCCGCAGTTCAAAGAATGGGTAAGGATGTTGGATTGATCGAACCGTTAGTGCCTGTTGACCTCGTAATTGACCATTCAGTTCAGGTTGACTACGCGGGCAGCGAGGCCGCTTACCGGCGAAACATGGAAATGGAGTTTCACCGGAACGGCCAGCGATATCGTTTTTTGAAGTGGGGAACTCAGGCCTTTGGCGGATTTAGTGTCATTCCGCCAGGAATCGGGATCGTCCACCAAGTGAACCTCGAGTATCTGGCAAAAGGGGTCTTCGAACGCGAGGGCGTGTATTTTCCAGATTCGCTTGTGGGGACCGACTCGCACACCACGATGATCAATGGTCTCGGGATCGTCGGCTGGGGTGTTGGCGGGATCGAGGCGGAAGCGGGCATGCTGGGCCAGCCGGTTTACTTCCTCACGCCTGATGT
>QHXS01000106.1:0-6560 GCA_003223975.1 Acidobacteriota bacterium | reverse complement strand
AGGGAGCTACGGCGACCGACCTTGTGCTTCGAATTACCGAAATGCTCAGGAAGGCTGGAGTGGTCGGCAAATTTGTCGAGTTTTACGGCAAAGGGGCGACGGCGCTGAATGCAACTGACCGCGCCACGATCGCGAACATGGCACCGGAATACGGAGCCACAATGGGCTTTTTTGGAACCGACGAGAAAACTCTCGAGTATTTCCGGGCGACCGGCCGCAGCGACGAACTTGTTGAGACCATCAAGAATTATTACCAGGCACAGGAGATGTTTGGTATTCCCGAAGAAGGACAAGTCGACTATTCACTTTCGCTTGACCTGGATCTTCACACCATTAACCCATCGGTGGCCGGTCCAAAACGTCCGCAAGATCGGATAGCGCTCTCGCGGCTCGACGATCGTTTCATCGAACTCTTTTCAAAGCCAATTGTCGAGGGCGGATATGGAAAGGATGTGTCGGATCTCGAAAGACGCTTTGCGGTTACGATGGGCGTTTCGTCTGGCATCGTGGCTGAAGGCGGGGGCGAACAAGGTCAGCGTTCGGCCCCGGAATCGATTCACGACACGGTTTCGCCGATTAACACCAACGTTTCGACCGAGATCGAAATGATGAACAACAGGCCAACCCCAAACCGCGTTCAGCGCGATGGAGAGCCTGTAAAGGCGGTCGCTACTGACATCGGAAACGGCGACGTTTTGATAGCGGCGATCACATCGTGTACGAACACCTCGAACCCGTCCGTCATGCTCGCCGCCGGATTGATGGCAAAAAAAGCGGTGGAACGCGGCATGAAAGTACCGCCGTACGTTAAGACGTCGTTCGCTCCCGGATCGCGCGTTGTTACCGAATACCTTGAACGAGCCGGGCTACAAAAATACTTGGACGAGATCGGTTTTAACCTCGTGGGATATGGGTGCACCACTTGTATCGGAAACTCCGGCCCGCTTGACGGCGCAATCGAAGAGGAGGTCGTTGAGAACGATATAATCGCGGCTTCGGTGTTGTCCGGCAACCGCAATTTTGAGGCCCGCGTTCATCAGAATATAAAAGCGAATTTTTTGATGTCACCGCCGCTTGTCGTCGCGTATGCGCTCGCGGGAACGGTCGTTAAAGACGTTTATCTTCATCCGATAGGCCATGATCAAAACGGAAAGCCGGTTTTCCTGAAGGAAATATGGGCTTCACTGGACGAGGTAAAGGAAGTCCTGCAATTGGCATTTGATCCAGAAACGTACAGGCGGCTTTACAGCGAATTTGCTGGTATGAACCCCTTGTGGAACGACATTGAATCCAGTGTCGGACAATTGTACGAATGGGATAATAACTCGACGTATATCCAGGAACCTCCGTATTTTGAAGGGTTTTCGATGGAAACCGGCAGCTTTTGCAACTTTTATGGGGCGAGGGCTTTGGCGATATTCGGCGATTCGGTAACGACCGATCATATTTCGCCTGCAGGCGCAATAAAGGCGACGTCGCCTGCCGGGCTTTATTTGCAGTCGCTTGGTGTAGATCCGAAAGACTTTAACTCGTACGGTTCGCGACGAGGAAATGACCGGGTGATGTTACGAGGTACGTTCGCGAATGTTCGCATCAAAAATATGATGGTTGCGCCTCTTGAGGGCGGCTTTACAAAGTATCAACCGAATGGCGAAGAAATGTCGATCTATGACGCCGCAATGGCTTATAAGGCCGAGGGAACGCCGCTCGTGATCTTTGCCGGTAAAGAGTATGGAACCGGAAGTTCACGCGATTGGGCTGCCAAGGGAACTCGCCTAATGGGCGTGAAAGCGGTAGTAGCGGAGTCCTACGAAAGAATCCATCGTTCAAATTTAGTAGGAATGGGAGTTTTGCCGCTACAGTTCGTTGAAAATAGCGGTGTTGCCGCTCTGAAGCTTGACGGGACGGAAACGTTCGACATAACCGGATTGGACTCAGGCGAAATTCATCCGAGACAGACGGTAAGACTTGTTATACACAAGGCGGATGGCTCAACCGCCGAGGCTGATCTCGTTCTGCGGGTCGACACAACGATCGAGCTTGAATACTACAAGAATGGGGGCATTCTGCCTTTTGTATTAAGACAGCTGATATCGGCGTGAGAAATGGCGGCAAACGCGATACGTTCTACGAACGTCAAACGACATTCAATTCTAAAATAATCATTGGTTTAGTCGGTAAAAAGTTATAAGATTTTGAGGTTTGCGGGTGTGTTTGTGCATTCGCCATCAAGCTCAGGAGTATTTGAGATGAAAAAGGCGATTTCGTCCTTAATTGTAATTATTTTATTGTCCGTTCCAAATCTTTCCGTGTTTGGACAAAAGACGTCTTTAGCGAAACGCGTGAAATCTGCCTTGGAAGCAAAGGCGGCTGAGGCGTCTCGATCGAAAGCAGCGAACGTTTTTGAAAGCGTGAAAGCTTCAATGTCGCGCGATCGCGTTTTGATCGAGTGGCAAATGCGATCGGAAGTGGCAAATATTGGATTTTATGTCCATCGAGTGGACACGGCCGGAGATCAGATAATAAACAGCGAGATCGTGTTTGGATCGGCCGCGACTACGGGCCGGCAGCCGCAAGCGGGTACCGATTACAAATTCCTGGATTATTTTGGCGGTATCAATTCTAGCTACTACATAGAGTCGGTCGATCTGGATGGCAACCGGGTTGAAAGTGGGATCGCTAAAACTTTGGCGACACGGGGCAAGGGCAACGTTGCCGGCGTGCCATCGAATTCTGCCGAACCAAATGATGCTGAGGGTTTGTCCCTGCGATCGGAAAAACTCGCTTTAACAAAAGAGATCCTACTTCAGAGATCGGAGGAATCCGTTAATCCGGATCCTGCTACGCACGCCTGGGTTATCTCACATCCCGGAGCACGCATCGATATCAAGACCGAAGGGATCTATCGGGTTCCGTTCGCGCAGCTACAGTCTGCCGGATTCGACATTAATTCGGACAAGTCGCTGTGGCAATTGTATCGAGCCGGATTGGAGCAAGCCTTCAGTATTAATGAAACAGGAAATTATATTGAGTTTTACGGAAAGGGTATTGATACGCCGGAAACCGATATTCAAGGGTACTTCCTTATTGTCGGCGAGACGGCCGGCAAACGGATCCAGAATTCAGTTGCGCGTCCGTCCAATTCAACGGTCGCGCTGGCCAATTACAACCAGACTTTCACGTTCAAGGAAAGGACGAATTATTTGAATACGATCCTGAATGGAAACCCGGAAAATTACTGGGGTCGTACTGTCAACGCAACTGGATCCAATATTAATTTTGATCTGAATGGGATCGATTTTAACAGCCCGACGACCACACTGACGCTCAAAGCACAAGGATTTTCCAGCGGAAGTCATAATCTGCGCATCACGTTGAACGGCCAACTCCTGGATCCGGCGACCGGAATTTCCCAATTTCCGTTTAGCGTACAACAGGTCATACCTACTTCATTGCTCAAGGACGTCGGACTTGGACAAGGAACAAATGTAATGAATCTTGCCTCGACGGGGCCGTCGGGAGATTTCAATCTCTTTGATTCATTCAGCCTCTCATTCGCCCGTAAGCACACTGCGCGTCAAGGCGTATTAAGTGCCTATACAGTTAATAATAAGAAGACGGTCATCTCCGGTTTCGCATCTGCCAATGTCACGCTTTACGACATCACACGCGAAAATGACCCTATCCGTATCACAAATCTTAATTTTCAGGATCAGGGCGGCGGTTCATTTGGGATGGAACTTGGTGCCGCTCGCGGCCGTGTCTTGTACGGCGTGGACGACGCACAAATAATGGCCCCGTTCGCCGTAGTAAATAACGACGGGCAAGTTCTCAGTTCGACGCAGCTTGGTGCTGATCTGATAATCATTGCTTACAAAGATTTTATGACCCAGGCTCAAACGTGGGCAAATTACCGAATATCCCAGGGTTTATCGGTGAAGGTAGTTAACGTCGATGAGATTTACAACGAATTCAATTACGGCAGCCTGAGCTCTGATTCGATTGAATCATTTCTTAATTATGCCTACCACAATTGGAACCATGCACCGCAATATGTTCTTCTGCTCGGGGATTCTTCGTATGATTCAAGAAATTACCAGGGTGTTGGATTTTTCAACTACGTTCCGACGAGAATAGTTACGACCGTTTTTACGGAGACGGGAAGCGACGATTCGCTGGTCGATTTTAATCACGACGGTCTAATAGAAATGGCGATCGGCCGTATCCCCGCTCGACAATCTTCTGCGATCGACATTGCGTTCCAGAAGACGGTTAATTGGGAAGGTAATCTGACCGATCCGCTCAGTCGCGGCGCGTTAATGGTTGCAGATATCTTTGATGGTACAAACCTCATCGACTTTCCTGCAATCAGCGACCGTATCGCAGGCGAGCTTCCACCATCAATGCCGAAAACGACGGTGTTACGAAGCCAACCCAACGCACCGGCAGACCTGCTCACACAATTGAACGCCGGGAAATACATCACAAATTATACCGGTCATGGTGCGGCGGGCACTTGGAGTAATACTGGATTTTTCTGGAACGGAACCGTGGTGCAATTGAATAATCACAATTCCGAATCGTTGTTTACAATGCTCACATGCCTTAATGGTTACTTCTTGAGCCTTAATGGCATAAGTCTTGCGGAAACGTTGTTGGCCTACGACAACGGAGGTGCGGTCGCTGTTTGGGCTTCAAGTGGAGAAACGACGCCGGACGTTCAAGAAGTTATGGGCCGGCGTTTCTTTCGAAAGATCGGTGAAGGAAGCATTCCAAGGCTTGGCGATCTCGTAAAAGACGCAAAGAGCATAATTCCCGGCGGTGCTGACGTCCGGTTGTCGTTCGTACTACTTGGCGACCCCATGTTAAAGGTTCGGTAATCGAGTTCGTCGATAAAAGTATGAAGGCGTTCCTTTTGGAACGCCTTTTCTTAATGGTACTCGCGGCGGGATTTGAACCTGCGACTTCTTCCTTCGGAGGGAAGCACTCTATCCACTGAGCTACGCGAGCATTTTCGAAAATTATATCAATTCTTTGGCTGGATAGTTATCGTTTTGATCTTCACGGCCTCGACCGGCCGTTCGCCTTCCTTCGGCTGCACGCCGGAGATCGTACGTACATTATTCAGTCCTTCTATCACCTTGCCGAATATCGTGTACTTGTTATCAAATGCCGGTTCGCGTTTCAAAGTGATAAAAAACTGCGAGTTGGCGGAGTTGAAATTCTGACTGCGTGCGGCACCCAGGATCCCGGTATCGTATGGGATGTCGGAAAATTCGGCATCGACGTTCGGTTTATTTGAGCTGCCCGTCCCGTCGTTTGCAGGATCGTCGTCCTTCGAAAGCGGATCGCCGCCCTGGATAACCGATTGATTGATACGGTGAAACGTGGTGCCGTTGTACACACCTTCGGCCGCAAGCTCTTTGAATCGAGCTACCATTTTCGGTGCGATATTTGAATACAGCTCAAGCTTAATAGTGCCGTAAGCCGGCTGCTCCATTTCGATCACGGCGATATCGTTATCGGCAACGGGCACGACACCCCGTTTGACCTCAGGCGAGGGATTCTTATTTGAGGACGTCGATTTGCTGTTACAGCCGAAGCTTCCAAAGACAACCAAAAGCAGGACAAAAAGCTTTGATTTCATATTAGATCTAAAATGTCTTTTCACTGTCGAGCATGATCGTTACCGGCCCGTCGTTCACCAGCTCCACATCCATCATCGCTTGAAAGCGACCGGTAGCGACGTGCTCGATCCGTTCGCGAGACTTTTCGACGAAATATTCGTACAGCCGGTTCGCTTCGGCGGGCGGTGCAGCGTCGATGAATGACGGCCGTCTCCCGCGGCGAGTATCGCCGTAAAGCGTGAACTGCGATACAACCAGCATTGCGCCTTTCATATCGATCAGCGACAAATTCATCTTGTCTTCAGCATCTTCAAAGATCCGAAGATTAACGATCTTTTCAACAAGATAATCGGCATCGGTTTCAGCGTCGTTTTTCGAAACACCGAGGAGCACTAGTAGGCCACTTCCGATCTCTCCGGTGACCTCGCCATCAACAGTTACCTTTGCTCGCGAAACCCGTTGCACGACCGCACGCATTAGCTCGGCGTCTCTTCAATATAAACGCGCTCCATCACGACAGGTTCGAGCGGTTTATCACTAGCGTTGCGCTCGACGGCCGCTATCGCATCGACCACATCATGGCCTTCAAGGACACGGCCGAATTTTGTATAGCTCGGCGGCAGCGGATAATCGATATGCATTATGAAAAACTGCGAGCCGTTCGTGTTCGGGCCGGCATTCGCCATGGCGACCGTACCTTTATCGTAGATCCCTGCGTAGAGTTCGGAGTCGCGGTCGATCTCGTCGTCAAACTTTCCGCCCCATGCGGATTCGCCGCCGTAACCTTCGCCCAGCGGGTCGCCGCCCTGGATCATGAAATTCGGGATCACGCGATGAAAGATCACGTTGTCGTAATAGTTTCGCTCGGCAAGGAGGCGGAAATTTTCCGTCGTTTTCGGTGCATCCTGTTCCAAAAGCTCGAACTTGATCGTA
>QHXS01000105.1 GCA_003223975.1 Acidobacteriota bacterium | reverse complement strand
AAATACTGAGCCTTCGCCATGATCTTCGTCAAACATTTTGCTACTGGCCAAGGGTGTCGGTGATCAGGACCACATCTCTGACGATGGTTCCGCGCGCAATGGCAAGCCGCCCATCTGGAGCCACGGCGATGGAGAAGATCGCCTCCGGGGTAAAGTCGACGAGTTGTTTGGGCGGCCCCCCATCCATTGATTGGCTCCAAAGGCTCGATGCCGACGCCTTCGTAACCACGTATAGTATTGAGCGCCCATCGGCCGACCATTGGATATTACCGCTGGCGGCGGGCGGAAGGTCGAAGGTCTTGACCGGCTCGCCGCCACCGGGTGCAAATACTGCAAGCCGACGCTGAGAGCTAGGATCGCTTACGTAAAAGCCTGCGATCATACCGTCTCGCCGTGACACTGTGGGCCAGGTGACATGCCGCTCTGTCAACCGTACAGCCTCGCCGCCGTTGATCGAAACTTTTCGCATGTCAGAGGTTGCGATGGAATCGAATATGATCCATTGACCATCCGGCGAGACGCTTGGGGCTTCTTCGTCTGCACCATTCGTAAGTTGAATAAGATGCCCGCCGTCGGCGTCCATTCGCCAAATGTTGTCTCGTCCACCCCGCGTTGAGTCGAAAATGATGTATTTCCCATCTGGCGTGACGGCGGGCCCACCGTCATATGCTGAGCCGGTCGTCAGTTGCCGGTTGCCGGTTCCATCCGAATTCATGATCCAAATGTTCCGGTTGCCGCCCGCCGACGTCGAATAGACGAGCTTGCCTTCCGGTGTCCATGCGAGGATATACGATCTTGCAAGACTGCTAAGGCTGTGCGTGATCTGTCGTGCGTGGCCGACGTCGCCGGCGGGACCGACGAAGACGTTGGAAATGTATTCGATCTGAGTGGTAGCGATCGTCGAGGAGTCGGAAGCAAGGCTCAAGCTTCCTAAACCATAGCTGTTTGCGTCATTTGTTATTCTTCGAGCCTCGCCCGCCGGGTAGGAGACGTACCAGATCTGGCTCTGGGTATTGGCTTCCCCGGCAGAGAAGATCAGCCCTCGGCCGTCGCGCGTCCACGCGACGCGATTAACAGCGACCCAGGTCTGAGATGTTATGGTCCTCACGGTGCCGTCGTCGACGGATACGGCTGCGACAACCATATTTGTGCCATCGACATAGACGCCGGTTGCGATCAACTTTCCGTCGGGTGACCATGCAGGTTCATAGATGGCAAAACGCTCCCCCGCATTCCTCGCCGCCAGTGTCCGTTCGCCCGTGCCGTCGGCATTGGCGATGTATAACGAGGTTCCCAGGTCACCGTCGCGACGGATGAACGTCGACTGTTTGCCATCCGGCGAAAATCCTATCCCTCCTACGATGTTCTCCAGGATCTTCTTCGGGGGTCCGCCGAGCACGGGTATCTGATAAAGGTCCGCAAGCTTCCGATAATATACATAACGGCTATCCGGCGAAAAGGTTGAGACTGCCATTCCATCCTCTGTCGGCGGTACGATCTCGATGGTGCTCTTCGTTGCCACGTCCCAAACTCGCACGCTGTTCTTACCACCCTCATAAAGTATGTGGGCAATGTATTCCCCGTTTGGGGACATTGCAGCCGCCGTGGCGTTGCCTATTGTGGTTAGCTTCGTGATCTTGATCGACTGGAAAGGAATCGGCCTTTTAGTGAAATACCTGTACGTAGCTACCGCGATTCCTGAAGCCGTCAATCCGACCGCGAGCGCCGCGACTATAATGTTCCGTTTGGACCATTTAGTCTTCGAGGCCAGGTCTTCGCTATCCTGGATCGACCGGCTACGTCCTTCCGACGGTAAGATCGCGGTTTGGCTGGTCGTATCGACTTGCGTTCGGGTCGAGACGTTATCCCGGGCGTCCGTTGAAGATAAATTAGCAGTTGCGGTCTCATCGCCGGACGCGGGCCCGTCGAGAAGCGCACTTCCGTCGTCAAGACAGTAAAGCAAGCTGTCATCGAAATAGTCCCGTCTGCATTGCGGGCAAAGTTTCATTTATCTCAATCCGGTTATCCTTACGGCATCGCTCGTCTCAGATCCCAGGACAAATGCGAGTTGTTTTCCATCCCGCGACCATTCGCGGCGGTAAATGTGGCCTTTTTTATAGTTTGTAAGAGGCTTTGCCGGTCCGCCATCAAACGGCTGGACGAAGAGGTTGCCGACCTCGCCGGTCCAGTCGATGTACGTGATCCCACGACCATCTGGCGTCCACAAAGGCGAGTTATCGGCAGCTACGGATTGCGGCACATCAAAACTTTTAACGCTCGCGCCGCCATCGACCGGAATAACTGCCAACCGCAATTTCTTTTCGGCCTGGTCATCGATATAGAAACAGGCGATATATTTGCCGTCGGGCGAAACATCGGGTTCCAAAGCCGCAAAATCGGTAAGTCGTTGAGGCTCTCCGCCATCAATTCCTACGCGCATTAATCCTTGTTTCCCATTCACATACGAGTCGTAGACGACCCATTTTCCATCCGGTGTGGTGCGCGGGTCTCCGTCGTCCGTTCCTTTCGTTAATTGGATGGGCTGACTTCCATCTATGTTCATCCGCCAAAGTCGGCGGCCGCCTTTCTCAGAAACAAACACAATATACCGGCCGTCCGGCGTCACGGTCGGCGTGTATTTCGAAACGCCGTCGTTCGTCAACTGTTTCGCACCCGTACCGTCGTTGCTTATTATCCAGACCTCCGTCGCCCCACTGACATTCGAAACGTAGATCAAACGGCCGTCCGGCGCCATGGTCATTCCCCACGAGCCTTCAGTCTTTCCGCGCGAGATCTGTTCGCCATTCTTGAAATCGCCGGTTTTTGAGTACCAAAGTCCTGCGAAACTTTCACGTTTGATGACAACCATCGACTTTGAATCTGCAGTCATCGTCAAATAAAAGTAGCCGGATACGTCCTGAGTTAATTGACGAGCCTCACCCCCAGGATACGAGATCGACCAAATTTGTCTGGGTATGTTATTACCGTTATCGCTCGCAAGAAATACGATTTCGCTTTGGTCGTTTATCCAGGCGGAACTACTAATCGCATCAAATCGCTGCTTGCCGAATTCCTTGACTTCACCGGTCGCAAGGTCAACCGATGCATAAACCTGCTGATGCTCGTTCGTGTCGTCGCCAATGCTCACGGCGATAAACTTGCCATCCGGCGACCACGCCGCGCTTGGGCTACTGAAGTATTGATGGCCGGTCCGCGAGGCGAGTTTTCTCTCTTCTGTGCCGTCAGCATTAATTATCATTAAAGCTGATTCCGGCGCGTTCTCATCATATCTTTCGAATACGAATTGCTTGCCGTCAGGCGAAAACGAGATCTGTCCATACGCATTCGACACGATCTTTACGGGCGTACCGCCAAGAGTCGGCACGCGATAGATCGTTCCGGCGCCCACCTCGAAAATGCCGTAGTAAACGTAGTCGCCATTTGGCGAAAACCGAAGTGCGAAATAATCGAATCTTGACGGAGGCGCGATCTGGACGTTGCTATTCGTCGAGATCTGTTTCGTCCAGACGGCCGCTTCGCCATTAATATCCTCGGTATAAGCCAGGAATTTGCCGTCCGGTGAGATCGCTGCCTCACGAATGTTGCCGCTTGCGATAAGCGGCTGCATTTTCAGTGCCGGTGTTTCAGTGCGTTCGGACTTTGCCGTTTCCGTACCTTTATTACGAAAATAGGCGTAAGCGAGCCCGCCGACAACTGCGAACAATAGAACAGCGCCAATTATCGACGCGGTCCAGTGCCGCCTGATCTCGGTGACGATGTATTCCGCGCTTGAAAGTGAGCTGGCTGTTTCTCCTGTTACCTGGGTTACTTGTACCTTTGTGCGCGCCTCAGACGGCAGCGAATCGGCAGGCAACGCCTCGGTCCTGGGTTCAGACGTCGACGGGCCTTCGAGTAGAGCGGTACCATCATCCAGACAGTAAAGCAGGCTGTCGTCGTAGTAATCGCGGCGGCATTCCGGGCAACGCTTCATATTGTCGAACGCAAGAGACGAACGCCCTGATTATAAAGTTAAAACTGGTTTCGTGCGAATTTTTGACCTTTCAAAAAGGGAGCAGCCACATTCAAATCACTCTGCAGAGCTTTTATCGGCAATAGGTAACGCCCGAACGCTGGTGACCGAAATACCATGCGTTGCGAGGACTTCGGCCTTGCTAGCCGAGTTTGACAGAAGAACGATCGAGCGAATGTTAAGATCAGATAGAATTTGAGTCGCTGCCGAGTAATCGCGAGCGTCTTGTTTGTATCCGGCCTTGACGTAAGCTGCTGCCTGTCCAAATTCCTTTTTGAAGGGAATGCTTTCGATCAATGCAAGATGGCCGTTGCCTTTACCTTCCTGATCGAGCCAAATGATCACACCGCGTCCTTCCATTTGAATTCGCTTTTGTGCGGCCTCCATTTCTTCGCGGCAGGTGCATTCGATGCTGTTGAAAACATGTGCTCCGATGCAGTGAGAGTGCATGCGGCAAAGAACGCTTTCGCCCGAAATATCGCCCATCGCGAGCGCGATCGATTCCTTCTGACCGTCGTAATAAAGTATCTCGGTAAACGTCCCGAATTTTGTTTTGAGTTCTCGCGAAGCGAGGCGTTTTATCATTAGGATCGTGTCATGAGGGAGCGTTGGCGCGCAGCCATTTTAAAGCAGTTTCCGAATCGGTAAAGAATTTCGCTCGGACCCCGTGCGACGTCGCTACAACTTCATACAGCTCCGTATTTTCGGTTGGAACAAAATCATCAAAATTAAAGGCCAACCATAGGTTTGGGATCGTTGCCGCTTTTTTGCCAGCTCGAACAACATCCACAGGCGGCCGATCGCCTTCGGGCAAGATCCCTTCTACCAGAACGCGCCTTGTCTTATTCTCCTCACAGGCCGCTCGCACCTGTCCCCAAATCTCTTCCTGCACTTGAGGCGTCGGCATGTAATTTTCGCGCATTTCGACGTGTAAATGGTCGCCCCGGAATTCGATCTCATAGGTGTCATCCATGATGTTTTAGATATTGACGTAACCCGCAACGATTCGAACGGTGTACCTCGTCTGACTTTCCTTGATGCGGCCGCTCCCTATCGGGCGGGTACTAGCATTAAAGATGAGGCCAGCCCGAAGCAAGAAATAAAACCATTTATTTATCGGCGATGATACTAGCGTGTCGCGCAACTATCTGCCAATTTTTATCCGTTTTCATCCAGACGTTGGTATAACGCCTTTTAACTATTTCCCCGGGCCTGCCGCCGGGATCTTTCATTACAACTTTTTCATTACCCATTATCACGACTGTATTCCCCAAGACCTGAACAGATTCGATAATACGTTCGAACGAGTAATAGTTGATAAGCCCGGCCCTGGCCGCCTCGATCACTCCGGAACTGCCTTGCGTGAGGGAATTGCGAGGATTGTTTGTAACAGAATCTTCAGCAAACAAACGGGCTATTGCGACCTCATTTTTATCGAGCACAGCCTTCGCGGCTTCGGCGTCGAGATCTCGAATTTCTTTTTCGACCTGTTGTTTCGATTCGCCGGAAACCTCTGCAGCGGCGTCTGTGGGCGAAAAACTTGATGCTATTACCTCCCATTTGCCGTCATGACGGTTAAATGTGTCAAGGAATTGAAATGACCGGTTTCGGCCCGGATCGCTGGTCAAGAAACTGATCGTACCCGTGATGCGTACCTTTCGAGCGTCATCCGGAATCGTAGGGTCCAAAAGCCCCGAGGTAAGCTTTTCTCTCTGCTCTATCGACCCAAGAGTTAACCGCACTTCTGAGTGAGCGGTACCTAAACGCTCCGGCCATCGTAAGTCCTTATTCAAAATAGCCGTGAGCCAATCCGTTTCAAATCGGCGAACGAAACGCGCAATTTCTTCGTTTGAACCGCTCGCGGCAAAAACAGAGCAGAAAAAGATCAGGATAAAAACGAATACAGACTTCTTTGCATGTACATTCATTCTTCTTAGATTCACATAAATCTTAAGTTAATGAAGTTGATGGCACAAACCGCTGGTTGTTTGGCAATTTTGCTTGGTTTAGATGTTTACGCAGGTCCCGCGCTTCAGAAACCGACCGTCGCCGGCTTTGCCTTTGTGCTCG
>QHXS01000081.1 GCA_003223975.1 Acidobacteriota bacterium | reverse complement strand
CTTGAAGTCTTTGGCTTGGCAATCTCAGGATCTCTTGTTTTTAAGATCTCAGATTTGAGATCCGGGATCGCTGCATTTGCCTCTCTTACATCGACCGACTTTGGACTTTGGACTTTGGACTTTGGACTTTGGAGAGCCGTCTCGAGCGCATCAACCCCGAGTTCCTGCATATACAGGACCTGCTCTTTTACGTCTGCGATCAATTGGGAAATTGAACTGTTATCCGGCATTGGAATTTCTGAGTTTGAGGATCTCGTCCAATATCTTATCAGCCAATTCCCGCTTCGGCATTAGCGGCAGGTCGATCTGTGAATCTTTTGAAATTATCGTGGCGATGTTGGTGTCAGTGTTGAATCCCGCGCCTTCTTTTGTAATGTCGTTTGCGACGACCATATCAAGGCCCTTCTTTTGCATCTTTGAACGTGCGTAGTTAACGACGTCGTTCGTCTCCGCCGCAAAACCGATCACAAGCAAACCGTTCGAGCGATGCTTTGCGACATCCGCGAGAATGTCAGGCGTCTTGGTCAGCTCCAACGTCATCGTTTCTTTGCCGTCTTTTTTTATTTTTGCGTCCGCAGAATTCGCCGGACGATAATCTGCAACCGCTGCCGCGCCGACAAAGATCGTTGCGTTCGGCAGCTCGCGCATCACAGCGTCGTGCATCTCCACGGCCGAAAGAGCTCGAAAGACTTTCACATTCGCCGCCGTGTCGATCGTCGTCTGTCCGGCGACTACCGTTACCTCAGCGCCGCGAGCCCCCGCCGCCTCAGCTACCGCATATCCCATCTTCCCCGATGAGTAGTTCGAAATATACCGAACCGGATCTATCGCTTCCCTAGTACCACCAACGGTGATTAGCAGCCTTTCGGCTGCTAAGTCCAAAGTCTCATGTCCAATGTCCAAAGTCGTCTTTTCCCGATCTTGGACTTTAGACTTTGGACTTTGGACAAGCAAAGCGAGTACTTGCTTGACTATGTTTTCAACGTCCTCCAGCTTCCCCGTCCCGACCGTCTTACACGCAAGCTCACCGGCAACCGGCTCTACAAAATGCACGCCATCTGCTTTTAGCCGCTCAATGTTCCGCTGAGTGGCGGGCTGTTCCCACATCGTGGTGTTCATCGCCGGAGCGATCATCACCGCGGCCGTGCAGGCAAGATAGGTTGAAGAAAGAAAATCGTCCGCAACGCCGTTGGCAAACTTCGCGATGATGTTCGCCGTAGCGGGGACAACCAAAAGCAGATCGATGTTCTGAGAAAAATTGATATGAGCGATCGGATCAGGATTCGCCGGGTCGTAATCGTCAACGATCACGTGTTTGTCCGTCAGCGCCCGAAACGTCAGAGGCTGGACAAACTCCGTCGCATGCCGCGTCATCGCCACCGACACCTCGCACCGCGACTTCTGCAAGAGCCGCATAACCTCGACGGCTTTATAAGCCGCGATCCCGCCGCTTACGCCCAAACCTATTTGAAACTTTGACATGCAATTACCAGCGAGTCTCAGGAAAACCAGGCGCGAGCGGCCTCGTCCGCCTGTTCTCGGTAATCGGTGATCCGCCCGGCGTCGACCTGCGCCAAGGCTGCTTTAACTCCATCTGCATCAAGATCAGTGGCATACACCGGTGTGCCCGGCTGTTGTCGCCAGGAGTCGGCGAGCGTTCCGGCATCGACGCCATCGAAGCCAAGATCATCGATCAGTCCCAGCACCAACTCCTTCGATCGCGGATCATCGCCTGCAACAGGAAGAGCGATGCGCCCCGCCGTGCCCGAAGGAACGCCCTTTGCTCCGAGATGTGCGGCGAAAATATTGTTGAACGCCTTGACCACAGGATGTCCCAACGACTGTGCGACCCATTCGCTTTCGATCATTCCGCCGTCTATCTCCGCGATGCGGCCGTCACGTGACGGGTAGTAGTTCCCGGTGTCCACAATCACAGCAGAAGTGTTGGCCAGTATTCCTGGTGGCAATTCCGTCACCGCCGCCTCCGGAATTGTGACAATGACAAGGTCCTTCGCTCGAGCTGCTTCCTCCACAGTTGCAGCGGACGCACCGGTTTCGGCGGCAAACGCCGCTAACGATTCGGGGCCCCGCGAGTTTGCGATCTTAACCTGATGCCCAAGCTCCCTAAACCGCCGTGCCAAAGTGCCGCCTATATTGCCCGAACCGATAATCCCGATGTCCATATTCGCTCTCCTCCCTTGTCCCTCACTCATGGCTGCGAGCTCTCCGCATACCATCGAACCGATCTGAAAATTCACCAGAGATACGGAGTAGATTTTACATTAATTCAGGTCATTACCTATGTTAGAATTCTGGCCAACTTAATATGAGATCCCGTTTCCTAATTGGCTGGTGTATTGCTGCGATCGCGGTATTTCCGAATTGCAGTAATCTACGCGCGCAAAAGCTTTCAAAGGACGCCCTAAGCCTTACAGGAACGTTGGTAAGAGTTGCGGCGATCAAAGATCAGGATAAGGTGGTTTTTAAGGTCCAAGTATCGTTTCAGTTTCGAAATAACAGCGATACGCCGTTGCTGATATTCAAGCCAGAAGGAACTCGTGTTGAATCATTTGTTCAAAAGAAGGTCGATTTTCTAGAGACCAAATCGACGTTAAGCTCTGAACAGGTTGTTGCATCGAGTCTTTTGCCGTGGGTGAATCCTTATATTGGGTCAGACGGTTTTGAACGTTTTATTGGGTATTTGGAAAAACTCAATCCTTCGAATTCTCAATTTTTGGTGAAAATCGACCCGTATGGCTATTATGAATTCCACGACTTCTTTACGATCGACAAAGGGTATAAATTACCTGAAGGTTTTTCGAAACTTCCATCAAAGGAATGGGAAGATGTCCCGGGAATTCCCATCGCTGAGCAGTCGGCATTTCGCGTCGAATACAGTTTGACGGTGAAAAACAAAACATCGAATTCCGAACTCTTAAAGGACCTTCAAAGAAAATGGAGATCTCACGGATATCTAGTGCTGGATGATTCCGGCGACTTTAGAGTTCGGTCGGAGCCTATCGTTAATAAATGAGGCAATTAAATTTCGCAACCTTTCGATCTATACCCCAAACTGCCGCAGGTGATGGTCGACATGTTTGTATTGCGTCTCGCCCCATTGTTTGCCGGTAAGCGGTCCAAAGAAAGGGTGAACATTGCCGTCGAGGCCGGCGGGTCCGAGGCCGTGAAATTTCGTGATCAGCTCTTTTAGCCTCTCGCGCGTTTGTTCCATTTCCGGCTCGTCCTTTATGACGTAATCGGGACCTGTCGGAGCATTTTTGCCGAAGGGCTTCTCTCCCAGGAAACTTTTCTTGAAGATCCAGCTGATCGCCTTACCGAGGAAGATCTGTTTTATCGGCTGTTCTTCACTTGTCGCCATCTCCAGCACGCGTGCGGTGTGCTCCATCATCTGGCACGGCGTCATCTTGCCCCATTGACGCTCGCATTCCGGTGAAAGATTGCCGAGCCGCGTAAGAAGTTCGTCGTAAGTCTCTTTTTCGAATATGGTTTTCATTTTGGCACCTCGATATCGAATGGATTTTACATCATAATTTCAAAATAGAACGACAAAATGAAACCAGAAATTGTGAGATCCGAAACCATCTACGAAGGCAAAGTTTTCGACGTCCGAATCGATACGATCCGCGAAAACGGCAAGACTCACGACCGCGAGATGGTCATTCATTCCGGCAGCATCGTGATCTTGCCGATCTTCGATGACGACACGGTCGCACTCGTACGGCAATATCGCCACGCGACCGGAAAGGAGCTTTTAGAGCTAGCGGCGGGCGGGATCGAGAAAGGCGAGGATCCGGAAAGCGGCGCAGCCCGCGAACTTGAAGAAGAGATCGGCGTCACGGCTGAAAAACTCGAATTGCTCTGTTCGGTATATGTCTCGCCTGGTTTTCTATCTGAAAAGATGCACATTTACATGGCGACCGGCCTGACCGAGGTCGGCCAAAAACTCGAAGGCGACGAAGATCTCACCATCGAGCGATATTCGTTTGAAAAGCTTCACGAAATGATCGAGAACGGCGAGATCGAAGACGCAAAAACGATCGTCGGTATCACAATGGCGGCCACTCTTCTTAGCGGAACACGGGCATCTTTGCCCGCCTGAGTGCGAAGCACAAACTTATTTCGCGGCAAGGGCCGTGTACCGGCAGGATGCCCGCGTTCCGACCTTTCTGCTATGAGCCCCGCCACAACTTGACCTAAACTTATCGTTTCGATACTCTATGAGTTCGCTTTTTTGCGAAAATACCTATCTGTGTGTGCAATTATGAGTACTTATTTTCCTAGCGGAAAAGGGTTGGCGGACAGCCGCAAATGGTTCGTAGTCGACGCTAAGGGCAAGACGGTCGGCCGTTTGGCGACCGAGGTCGCCCGCATCATCTCTGGAAAGAACAATCCGGCATGGACACCTTTTATGGATATGGGCGACCACTGCGTTGTGATCAATGCGCGGCACGCGATCTTTAAGGGTTCGAAAACGGACCAGAAGATGTATCGCCGCCACACGCTGTACCCGGGCGGTCTGCGTGAAACGAGCGTCAAGGATATGTTCGAAACCAAGCCTGAGAAAGTGATCGAACTTGCGGTCAAAGGCATGCTGCCCAAAACCAAGCTCGGCAAGGCGATGGCAAAGAAATTAAAGGTTTACGCCGATGGCGATCATCGGCATTCGGCACAAAAGCCTGAATCGGTAACGATCGAAACGAAATAGATATGGCAGACATTCAGTATTACGGCACCGGCCGCAGAAAGACCTCGACAGCACGAGTTTACCTTCGTCCAGGTTCGGGCAACATCGTGGTAAACAAACGCGAATTTGTCTCGTATTTTCCGAACGAAGCATTGCAGATGATCATTCGTCAGCCGTTAACCCTGACCGATACTATCGGTAAATTCGATATCCTCGTGAATGTCGACGGCGGCGGCGCTGCCGGACAGGCCGGAGCGGTGCGCCATGGGATCACGAGGGCGTTGATGGAATTTAATGCGGACCTGCGTCCGACTTTGAAGAAGGCAGGACTGGTAACGCGCGACCCGCGCCAGAAAGAACGTAAGAAATACGGTCAGAAAGGCGCCCGTAAGCGGTTCCAGTTCTCGAAGAGATAGTCAATGGTCATTCGTCCTTGGTCCTTTGTTTTTTCGAAGGACAAATGACTAATGACAAATGACAAAAACCATTAGCAAGGCCATTTGGTTTCATTTGACCGGCCTTGCTGAGTACATAAACCAAGGAGATATAAAGTTTTGGCAACAGTAACGATGAAAGAACTCCTCGAAGCAGGAGTTCACTTTGGACACCAGGTCCGCCGTTGGAACCCGAAGATGAAGGAATACATCTTTGGCGAGCGCAACGGCATTTATATTATCGACCTGCAGAAAACCCAGAAGTTGTTTCGCGACGCGTTGAATTACGTCACGGAATCGCTCACCGAGCGGCCCAACCAGAAAGTGCTCTTCGTAGGAACGAAGCGGCAGGCTCAGGACGCGATCAAGGAAGAAGCCGAACGCTGCGGACAATATTACGTTAATAACCGCTGGCTAGGCGGCCTTCTTACGAATTATCAAACCGTTCAAAAGTCGATCAAAAAGCTCAAGGATATTGAGACGATGCGCGAAGACGGCCGCATGGAAATGCTGACAAAGAAAGAGCGTCTCAAACTCGACCGCGAGCATGAAGGCTTGATGAAAAACCTTGCCGGTATCAAGGACATGGGCGGCACACCAGACATGCTTTTTGTGATCGATGTCCGCAAAGAAGATATCGCGATCAAAGAAGCTAACCGTTTGGGCATCCCGATCGTGGCAGTCGTCGATACGAACTGCTCACCTGAAGGGATCGATCAGGTAATTCCTGGAAACGACGACGCACTGCGTGCGATCCGACTTTTTGCTTCGCGAATCGCAGACGCGATCATGGAAGGAAAACAGATCGGAACCGAAGGCGGCGTTGCCGCTGTGGAAGCGACGGAGGAAGGTGACGAAGCCGCAACGGTCGAGGCTCCCGAGATCGGTTCGCTGACGGCGATCCCGCAGGAATATCTAACAGAAGACGAAAAGGCAGAGCTTGAAGCGGCGGCGAACGAAACCGACGAAGAAGAAACCGAGCCCGATATTGAAGTCGCGGATCAGACATGGGAAACGGCAGAGGCTACGCATTCTGATCCCGCCGAAGGCTCGTACGCTGCCCAGGAACCTGGTGCGGATCTGACGCCGGAAGTGAAGCCGGAGATCTCGAAAATGGCGGACGAAGACGTCGCCGAAGCGGGCCCCAAATCTGAAGAAAGCACCGAAGCGACCGCAAGCTAACAGTTTTTCAAATTTTCTTAGCGTGGCTTTTTTCCGGTGGCGGCAAACAGCTACGCTTTTTCTTAAAGCGCAATATATTTGGAGTTTAGATATGGCAGAAGTAACAGCAAGTGCAGTTAAATCGCTTCGGGAAAAGACCGGAGCAGGAATGGTCGATTGCAAGAACGCCCTTGTCGAAGCAGGTGGCGACGAAACTGCAGCGATCGAGATCCTTCGTAAGAAAGGAATGGCGACCGCCGGTAAAAAAGCAGGCCGCGTTACGGCAGAAGGCGTTGTCGGCTCATACATTCATATGGGCGGGAAGGTTGGCGTGTTGGTCGAGATCAATTGCGAAAGCGATTTCGTCGCGCGAGGTGAAGAATTTCAGCAACTCGTTAAAGACGTTGCAATGCATATTGCGGCGACCGATCCGCGATATACAGCTCGTGAAGAAGTGCCGGCCGAGGTTCTCGAAAAAGAACGTGAGATCATGCGCGAACAGCTCAAGAATGATCCGAAGAACGCAAACAAGCCCGACGATGTTTTGGGCAAGATCATCGAAGGGCGTCTGAATAAGTTTTACGAAGAAAATGTTCTTCTCGATCAGGCGTTCGTTAAGGATCCGTCGAAAACGATCGCCGAGCTCGTCGCCGAAAAGATCGGCTCGATAAAAGAGAACATCACGATCCGCCGCTTCACGCGATTTAAGATGGGCGAAGGCATCGAGAAGAAACAAGACGATTTCGCGGCTGAAGTAGCATCAATGGTTGGTTGATCTAAAGTCCAATGTCTAAAGTCCAAAGTCACGCTTTGGATTGCGACCTTGGACTTTGGACCTTAGACTTTGGACATGACGTATAAGCGCATCCTCCTCAAACTCTCCGGCGAAGCCCTGATGGGTGAGCAGAACTACGGCATCGATACCGCCGTTGCCGAATCTGTGGCCCGCGAGATCAAAGCCGTGCATGAGCTTGGTGTTGAGGTTGCGGTTGTCGTCGGCGGTGGAAATATCTTTCGTGGTGTTTCGAAGTCCGCCGGAAATATGGACCGCGCGGCGGCAGATTATATTGGCATGCTTGCCACCGTGATGAACTCGGTCGTTTTGCAGGATGCATTAGAGCAGCTTGATGTTCATACGCGTGTGATGTCAGCGATAGATATTCCGCAGCTTGCCGAACCTTTCATCCGCCGGCGTGCGATAAGGCACCTTGAAAAACAGCGCGTCGTTATCTTTGCCGCCGGAACGGGCAATCCTTACTTTACGACCGATTCCGCTGCCGCTTTGAGAGCCTGCGAGCTTGCCGTTGACGTGATCTTCAAGGCGACAAAGGTCGACGGCATTTATTCCGCCGATCCGATGACGGACAAAACCGCGACGCGGTTTGAAAAGATCTCCTATCAGGAAGTTCTCGAGAAGCAATTAAAGGTCATGGACACATCGGCCATTTCCTTGTGCATGGACAACAACTTGCCCATCATGGTCTTCAATATGCGGGAGAACGGCAATATTATTAAAGCTGTGAACGGCGATCTTTCGATCGGCACCTTGGTGACGCTCGGAGATGTTGCTACTTCGGCAAAATAAGTTATGAGCGTTGATACAGTTTTGAACGATACCCGTCCGAAGATGGAATCCGTGATCGAGGATTTCAAACGTAAGCTTTCAAATGTGCGAACCGGCCGCGCCTCTGTCGGACTGCTCGATGCGGTCCATGTTGATTACTACGGCACGTCGACGCCGCTCACCCAAATGGCATCGGTCGCAGTTCCTGAGCCTCAGCTGATCACTGTCCAGCCGTGGGATATGTCACAACTGGGAGCTGTCGAAAAGGCAATAATCGCCGCGAACCTCGGTCTCAACCCTTCAAATGACGGAAAGCTGATCCGGCTTCCTGTTCCGCCGCTCAACGAAGAACGCCGTAAACAGCTTGCAAAACAGGTGCATGAATTCGCCGAAGATCATCGGATCGCGATTCGAAATGTCCGTCATGCGTCTAACGATGTTCTAAAGAAGATGCTCAAAGACAAAGAGATCTCCGAAGACGACGAACGCGGCGGGTTAGAAAAAGTTCAGAAACTTACTAACGATTTCATTTCAAAGCTCGACGAGCTCGCGAAAAACAAAGAGCACGAGATCATGAGCGTCTAACGGCTGTTTTGGTTCCGTTTCGCTTCTTCTTCCGCTTTGTATTTTTCGAATTGCAGTTTGAATTCCTTGCAGGTCTTCGCAAGTTCGACCGGATCGTTCTTGTTCTTTTCTACACTCTCCCGAATGCCATCCTTGATGCGATTTAGGGCAGTTGCTTTAACCGCTTTCACCACAAAATTATCATCCGAATTATTAAGCTCGGCTTCGATCAGGTCGGAAACCTCGTCGCATTCGGGAACGCCGGTCGTTGTATGGCCGATCGTTTTATCGACCGCTTTATCCGTGGTCGAACGCTCTTTTGGTTCTGAAGATGCATGCGGTTGCTCCTTCGACCGCGAAAATGGGTTAATCGAGCTGCAGCCGAGAACAACTACGGCGATCAACGATAGAGGGAGCAAAGCAGAGGCGCGATTTCTCATTTATCAACCAACTCCTCGATGGTTGACGGAATGATATTTCATTTTTGCCGCTTGTCAACGTGTTTCGCTCGCAGCCGGGGTCGCTCCGGCCCCCGCAAAACCGTACATAACTTCGATGTTCAGGGCGTTTTCCTTCACTTCCGCACGGACATCCTTGATCGCCGCATTTAGATTTCCCTGAGACGCCGCGATCGGGAGATCTACAGCAAGTTGCCGCCCATCGAGGATGCGGATGGGATTCACCCTTGTACTCAACGTACTTTGCACAAAAGGCGTGACGATCGCGTTGACGAATGGATTTACGCCGTCAAGCGTTACATTCTCAACGTTTAGTTGACCGTAAACCGTCTGCGTCGAAGGATCGTAACGCAGTCCGAAATTAGACTTTGCCCATCCCGTAAATCGCAAGCAGCCGAACGGCGACGCGTAGCTTCCTGAAAACGCGAGCGGAGCAGTGATCGTATTATTGTCGAATGCGATCGCAGTTCGAACGCCGCTTCCTTCGGGCAAGACCGTGATTTGGCCCTCGCAGTCCGAGGTCTTTTGGCCGACGGCAAAGACCGGCGGTTTCATTTCTTTAAAGATCGTTCCCAGAACGCCGTTAAAGAATTCCGCAGGGAGCACGATCCGCGCCGTACCTTCTTTTGGAGCGTTCGGATCCGGCGCGGCAATAGGATTTCCCGGCAACTGAGCGGCACCCGGCTGCCGTACAAAAATAAAGAATGTAAGGACGCCGCCAACGACCAATCCGAGAAGCAGACCAATAACGAATCGTTGCATATTTATCGAGCTGCGGCTCCGCTCGGACTCGGGCTCGGACTCGGGCTTGCAGCCGTCTGCCCCTGGTTCATCATTTGTGCCAGCATTGTACCGATCGAATTAAAGATCATGTTTACCTGTGCACGCAGCTGCTCGGATTCCACTTTCTGCATTCCCGTCGGTTCGGCAAAAAGGTCCGGAGCAACAGTTGTCGAAATGTCAGTTATTTCCGTAACGACCCGTGCGCCGCTGTAACCCTGCACATTTCCGCCGCTTTGTGTTTGCGAAACGGTCTCAGAATGAAGCGGGAGCCCGGTTTCCTTATCGACATACAAAAATGATTCCGTTGCAACTTGTCCGGCCTGCGACTGCGTTTCCGCAACCCCGCCGTATCGATATTTGATCACATCGCGGCCGTTATATTTTTCCTCGCCAACCCGCTGAACGCCTGGAACGCTTTTTACTTGCTGCACGATCTGCTCAGGCATCAGCATCCGGCGAACCTCGAAACCCAACGATTCCTGATTCAGTTCTGCGTATTGTTTCATATCCGGCAGTATCAGGTAGTTTGTACCGCCTTTGTCGAGATAAACCACGTGGCCGCCGGCCGGCATTATGAACTCCATTCGGCGATCTGTTCCCTTGCGGGCAACTTTCGCGCTCAGCGTAGGCAAGGACGTTTTCTGTTGATTCCCGAGCGCCTCCAGCTTAATTGCGACGTTCGCCTGGTATTCCGACGGCTCGGCAGCTTCTGAAACGGTTACCGACGACGTTGAGTTCGAGTTCGTCGCCATCGCGTTGGCGTTCGCCAAACCATTCGAAGAATTGGAATTACGGTTGTAAGCATTACTATTTGCAACGCCCTGCTGCATATCGCATGCCGCCATAAACACCACTACAAACGAAAAACATATCGATAAAAGTAGGAATTTGGATAAGGTTCGCATCACGGTCCTCCTAAGTTCGCATTGAAACAATACAAACTTTGCGTAATGTTTACTGTCTTGCGCAAGACCTACGCCTTTTGGAGTTTGGCGAATTTTTCGATGAGTTTTTTTTGGCCAAAGCCGGGGAAACTGATTGTTAGCTTGACGTTATCGCCGCTTCCCTCGCGCCTAAGGACAAGCCCCCGGCCGTATTTTTCGTGCCGTACGTGTGATCCCGGAACAAGGCCATGCGGTTCCGAAATATCAGATCTCAAATTCTTTGGAATTTCAGATCTCAAATTCTTATTGGGTTCGGTTGGAGTAACTGCCGGCTTTCGCTCATTATTCTCTCCTTTTCTCCGAATCTCCTCATCTCCCTGTCTCGCTTCGTGTCTCTGCGGTGATCTCTTCTTCGCAAAGAATTCCGCTATTGCATCGGCGCTGTTATACGTCTTTCCCGTATAAAGATTTTTGGTCTTCGGACGAACCGGCACGTCGAATGAATCGGCCGACGTCGTCGCCGAGCGAAAATTCCCTTCCGCTCCGCGCGCATATGAAAGCCACGACGACCCATACGAAAGGTCATGGATCAATTCGAGCGGCATCTCATTTAAGAACTGCGATGGTTCCGCAGCGATTTCCTCGCCGTACACACGGCGCCGCATGGAATGCGTGACGTACAAAAGCTTTTCGGCACGCGTAATAGCCACATAAGCAAGGCGTCGTTCTTCTTCAAGCTCCTTCTGATCGCCGATGCTGCGTGAATGCGGAAAAATTCCGTCTTCCAACCCGACCAGAAAAACGATCGGAAACTCCAGTCCCTTAGCCGAATGCGCCGTCATCATCGTGACCGTAGCATTACGGTCGAACTTGTCTGTGTCTGAGACCAAAGCCGCATGGTCGATAAAATCGCGAAGCCCGGACTCAGGCTCTTTATCGTAATCAGCTGCCGCGTTCACCAACTCTTCCAGATTCTCAAGACGAGTCTCGGATTCGTCAGAATTCTCAGTCCGCAGCATCGACGAATAACCGCTGTCGTCTATCGCCGCAATGACAAGATCGGTGACTGCTTTCTCCGAACCGGCCAACTCTTCGGCTTTTGTCTGCAAACTGAGAATCACCCGGCGAAACGCTCGAAACGCTTCTTTCGCCCGATTCGTGAGATTTACTTCACCGCTATAGTCGCGTTCGGTTATCGTGCCGATCGCTTCCCAAAGCGAAACGCCAAGATCTTTCGCACGAAACTGCAATTCGTCAAGCGAAGTTTTCCCGATGCCGCGCGGCGGCGTATTTAGTACACGCAGCAAAGCAATGTCGTCATCGGGATTCAGGACGAGTTTCAGATAAGCGACAATGTCCTTGATCTCAGCTCGTTCGTAGAACGAAAAACCGCCGACGATATTGTAGTCGATCCGCAAACGTCGAAGAGCTTCCTCGAAAACACGCGACTGCGCGTTTGTTCGGTAAAGCACGGCAATTTTCGTGTTCGCATCGCGAGAGAGATGCTCCTCTATGCGTCCTGCGACGAAACGGCCTTCGCCATCGGCATCCGTCGCCTGAAAATAATAGATCCGCTCGCCGCCCGGATTCGCCGTCCAAAGCTTTTTCTTTTTTTGATTTACGTTGTTCGCAATTATCGCGTCGGCGGTATCGAGTATCGTCTGCGTCGAACGGTAATTCTGTTCAAGCAAGATCACTTTTGCATCCGGAAACGTGTGTTCAAACTCCAGGATGTTTCGAATGTCGGCCTGTCGAAATCCGTAGATACTTTGTGCATCGTCGCCGACGACGCAGATGTTTTGCTGCTTCTCCGTCAGATACTTGATCATCGCAAGCTGCAACGAATTTGTGTCCTGATATTCGTCAACGAGAATATATTTGTACCGATCGTTGTACTTCTCGCGAGTCTCCGGGGAAAGGCGCAGAAGTTTCACCGTCTTGATCAAAAGGTCGTCAAAATCGAGCGCATTCGCGATCCGCAACCGGTCTTCGTACATTCGGAATACGCGGGCCGCGGCCGCACGCTTTTCGTCGGTGTGCTCGACCTTCGAGGCAAAAAGCTCAACGTCCTCGCCGCGGTTCTTTGCCGAGCTTATTGCTGCACGAACGACCCGCGGGATCACCTGTTTTTCGTCAAACCCGAGATCCTTGATGCAAGCCTTTATGACCTTGTTCGAATCGTCAGTGTCGTAGATCGTGAACGATTTCTTGTAGCCTTCGCCGAGCTTGTCGATATCGGCGCGCAATATTCGAACGCAAAGGCTGTGAAACGTCGAGAGAAGCGGGAAGGAATTCAGCTTTGTATCTTTGAGGAGTTCCTGCACACGGCTCCGCATCTCGCCCGCGGCCTTGTTCGTGAACGTTACGGCCAGGATCTGATGCGGCGGAACCCCTTTCTCCGCAATAAGATACGCGATCCGCACCGTAATGACACGCGTCTTCCCGGAACCCGCCCCTGCCAGGACCAACAACGGCCCTTCGGTAGCTTTTACGGCTTCAACTTGCTGCGGATTTAATGAAGAAAGAAGATCCATCGGTGTGTATACCTATCTTAAGGCCTCGCACCGACGCGGTCAAAAACCTACCTGCACGCGTGGAAATAGTAACAACGGCGTTATGCATTTACTGCGTCTTTAATTAAGTACCGCAGCCAGCGCTTTCAGTGTCTATACATTTGATGGCGGCGTCGGCATCATCGATTAGGTCTTTACTGGTAGTGCCGGCATTTTCGTCGGTGTTAATTCTTTTAGCGGCGATCAATTGATTGACCTTGATTTTGAAATCGTTCAGTTTTTGGACGGCGGTGCACGGCTTGACCGTATCAAGGTCGGTAAGGGCGACCTCCAGGTTGGCAATCAGCTCGGCGCGATCTTTCTTTACGTTACGCCCATGGATCGCGACACTGCGCGTATTAGTTATCAACTTGTTTATCAACAACTTGCAATCCTCGACCGTCCCGTGAGCTGCCGCTGCCGCAGAGATCGCGATCAGCAGCACGCCAACCGCCACTCGCATCGCTCGATCTATTTTCATACTTTGAAATCTCCTTCGGAAATCGTTAGCCGCACGTAGTTGAAAGGCCTGTGGTTCATTCGACTGCTTTCGCTTTGGGTTTGATAGTAATCCACTATCTCGACGGAACGGTAGCGCTTCATACCGTTAGGACCAACACAACCGCCTAACAGCTCGTTCAAACGGATTCATCGTTGTTGCGTCGTCGCTTTTATCTCAGATGGATTCGATTGAAAAAAGAATTGACGAGCGATGCAATTTCGTGTAATCTGTGCAACGCAGCTCTTTCGCGTAAGTTTTAAGGCGTTCGGCAGGATCTTTGAAAACTAAATTAACGAGGACTAGGGGACCGTGGGACAGATGCGAAAAAGTTTTTCGAAAGATCGATGAATTTCGTCGCCAAAATGGCTGTAACTATTGCAAAAATGCGACTTGTTTGTCCGGAAAGCTTGTTCGGACAACCGCCGGACAGGCGGTGGACAGGTGCGGACAAAAAGATGCCCCGGACACGAATTGGTCGAGTTGCGATGGTTATTTGATCAGGACCTGGATCTCTTTGAATTTTTCGTGGCCGGCGTCACGCATCAGCTCGAACAAGGCCATCTCGGTCGATGAAGGATCAACGCCGCTGCCGTACATTTTCGATAAGCCGGCGTCCTTATCGTGTTCGAATCGCGACGCAACGCAGTCGGTCAGAACGTGAACGTCGAAACCGAGCTCAAGAAGATCATGGGCGGTCTGGCTCACGCAGACGTGGGTCTCTATCCCGCAGAGCACGATCTGGTTCACATCCATTTCTGCAAGGCGGTCCCGGAACGGTTCGGCGCCGCACGAACTGAAAGATTTCTTTTCGAAGGGTATCGTTCCTTCGGGAAGGCTCAAAGATATCTCCTCGACCGTGGGGCCAAGGCCTTTCGGATACTGTTCCGTAACGAGTATCGGAACGTTTAGGATGCCGAATCCGCGAACCGCCGTCGAGATCCGAACGGCGATCTGTTCGAATTGCGGGATCACGTTTCGAAACGCTTCCTGCACGTCAATAACAACCAGGGCGCAGTCTTTTCGCTCGAGGATATTCGGATGAGGCATAAGCAGATAAAACTATTCCGGCGACTTTTCCACGGGAGAAGTCTTCGCAACGCGTCGCGCTTCCCTTTGCCGCATTTCTTTTCTGTACTGTCGAAAAAAGAAATACACGGTCGCGAAGGAAACTATAAGGATCAGGATCATCATCGCCGTGATGAAGATCACCTCGGAAGTTGCATAACCGGGCATGGACTGAGTCTAAAGTCCGAAGTCCAAAGTTTCAAGCACAGTACCGCGCAGCCGGTTGGCCTTGGACTTTAGACTTTAGACTTTGGACTTGGTTTTAGCTCGGTGCCTGATTCGCGGGAAAGGCGCGTTCGCGTTGTTCGTCGTCGCCGATCAACATGGCCTTATAGTGCTCAGGTATGAGCCTGATCTTCTTATCGATATCGGTCATCAGGTGCATCGTCTCGCCTTCGGCGACGAGCACGTCATCTTCGGGTCTGTAAACTTCATAAACAAAGCGGATCGAGCGGCTTCGGACCTCGGCGACCTTCGTACGGACGATCAGGACGTCTTCATAAAGTGCAGGAGATTTATAACGGAGGTAGCTCTCCGCGACGAGCATAAGCAAGCCATCGGCTTCCATTTCCCTATAGGAAAAGCCGTGCGATCTGCATAGCTCGCTGCGAGCCGCCTCAAACCAGATGAGATAGTTCGCGTGATGCACGATACCCATCTTGTCGGTCTCGGCGTACCGGACGCGGATCTCTGTTTCGTGCCAGCCTTCCATAATTATTGGCCAGTGTTCGGTGGCAAGTCGCCACGAAGATTTGGCTGGGAGACAGGGATTCGAACCCCGATAGGCAGATCCAGAGACTGCAGTCCTACCATTAGACGATCTCCCAGCGTAGTACTAATTTACGTTTGGGCCGGAAGGATTGTCAAACCGTTTTGCCAAGCCGATATTGCACAGGCAAAATATAAGTTTATGTCCGCAGACAAGGAGATCCTTAATAACCGCCAGGCCTTTCACGAGTATTTCATTCTCGAGAAATACGAGGCAGGAATTTCACTCGTCGGCACGGAGGTTAAGAGCATCATGGCAGGACGTATTCAGCTAAAAGAGTCATTCGTCCAGATCAAGGAAGGCGAGGTATGGCTTTTCGGCGCGCATATTTCGCATTATTCGCACGGCAATATCAACAATCACGACGTTCTGCGGCCTCGAAAACTGCTGCTTCATCGCAAGGAAATTGAAAAACTCGAAAAAGAAACCACGCAGAAAGGAATGACTCTTGTTGTTACCTCGATATATTGGAAAAACGGGCGCATCAAGTTCGAGATCGGGGTAGCCAAGGGAAAGAAGCTCTATGACAAACGCGAGACCGAAATGCGTAAGACGATAGAGAAAGAAACGCGTCAGCAGTTGAAAGAAAAGCTTAGATAAGCTAGCGTATAGCTTTGTATTTACGGGTGTTAAACGAAATTAGCCGAGGTAATTAATGGACTTTCAGGGTATATCTTCCAATTTTCTTGAAGCCGGCGTCGAAGCGTTGGCGGTCGCAGTTTTCAAGGGTGAGAAGGCAACTTCCGCTGGATTGAAGGAATTCGACAAACTTGCAAACGGCCATATTGCTGCGGCGATCAAGTCTGAGGAGTTCAAGGGCGAAACGGGCGACACGGCCTTAATTCGAATCACTCCGAATGGAAACATTAAGGCCAGCCTTTTGCTATTGGTCGGTGTTGGCGACGAAAAGGAATTTAACGAAGCCGGAGTTTTTATTACCGCAGGCACTGCGACGCGGTATTTGCGGAAATGCAATGTTAAGACATTCGCATTTTTACCGCGATCGAAAGTGAATACCGTGGCAACGGTCCAGAATTCGGTTCAAGCAGCCATAACCAGCCAATTCGAACTGGACAAATACAAGACCAAGGACAAGAACAACAAGGCGATCACGAAAGTAGTCGTATGCGTCGACGGCGCGAACACTACTGAATTGAAAACCGGCATTGCTCGCGGTATTGCGATCGGCGATTCGATGAACTTCACACGCGACCTTGCCAACGAGCCGCCAAATATCCTGACTCCTGCCGAAATGGCAAAACGCACGGCGAAAATGGCGAAGGATGTTGGGCTGAAACTCGACGTGCTAAATGAGGCACAAATGGAGAAGCTCGGGATGGGCTCGCTGCTAAGTGTTTCGAAAGGCTCCGATCAACCCGCGAAATTGATCGTTTTGAGGTATACGCCGACGCGGAACAGCGCGAAGAAGGGTGACCTGCTTGCACTGGTTGGAAAAGGGATCACTTTTGATACCGGAGGCATTTCGTTAAAACCGGGCGAAGGCATGGATGCGATGAAATACGACATGTCGGGCGGAGCGACCGTCATCGGGACAATGCGCGCAATCGCGCTCCTAAAGCCGACCGTTCCGGTAATAGGCATCGTCGCGGCTGTCGAGAACATGCCTGACGGGAAGGCTTCGCGGCCAAGCGATGTTGTTACTGCATCGAATGGAAAGTCGATCGAGATATTGAATACGGATGCCGAGGGCCGCCTGATTCTAGCCGATGCTGTCGCGTACGCCGAAAAACAAGGGGCAACTCGGATCGTCGATATGGCAACGTTGACCGGTGCCGTGATCGTTGCTCTTGGCGATCAGAACACCGGCATCATGGGTAATGATCAGGCATTGATGGACGAGATCATCAATCTGGGCAAAGAAACGGGCGAAGGCTTTTGGCAGCTGCCTTTGGGACCGGAATACAGTAAACAGATCCGCTCCGACATTGCCGATATTAAAAATATTGGACCTCGCGGAAAGGCGGGCACCATCATGGGGGCAGTGTTCATCCAGGAGTTTGTCGACAAAGCAAAATGGGCACATCTCGACATCGCCGGAACAGCTTGGAGCGACGCGGTCCGCCCTCACCAGGCGAAGGGCCCGACCGGCGTTGCACTTCGAACGTTGGTCAAGTTTATCGAAGCATCGCAATAGACAATAGTTTTGTTTCCCAATAGAATCGGCTGGTAAGCATTTCCTTATCAGCCTTTTTTTTTGCAAATAGCGTTCTAGATCAGCGTCAATCACTTGTTGCCCTAGTACCGGGTTAAAATACGCTTCTTTCCGATCGTCGTTTGATGCGTCGAAATATTGTAAATCTCTTTCTCGCGATAAGCTCGATCGCTTTGGTACTCGGCTGTTTCTGGAGTTCCGAACGCGGTAACGGGACCGTCGACGCGGAACCCGATACAGCGGGCTCCAACGTTGCGGCGGCACCGGTCTCAAATACAGAGAATCGAACGGCAGCGACGAAAAAACCCGATAAAGGCGATTTCGTGGTTGAACATCTCGAAGTAAAGACGCCGCGATACGTCGAGATCGATAAGCAAGTACAATCCGAAAAGCTTCTCGTGAAGGCCGCTGATAAGCTAAATCGCGCATTGATACTTCCGTACGACATTTATCTTCGAACCAAAGATTGCAGCGAGACGAACGCATTTTACGACTCGCGTGATCACTCTGTAACAATGTGCTACGAGTTAATGGAAGACTTTTTCCAGACATTCAAATCGGCTGGTCAATCCGAACAAGTGGCATACGGAAAAATGTTCGATGCAGTTAAATTCGTTTTTCTGCATGAGATCGGCCATGCACTGATGGACGCATACAAACTACCGGTCACCGGAAGCGAAGAAGATGCAGCAGACCGGTGTGCTGCTTTCATTAATATTTCCGAGCTTGGCGACGAAGGAGTTCGCAACGTAATGGCGGCGGCGGAAGCATTTTCGATCGAATCGAAACGGCGAGGAACAAAACCTAACATGGCGGACGACCACCTTTTGCAGGAGCAAAGATTTTATAACTCCCTGTGTATGATCTATGGCTCTGACCAGAAGAAATATGCGAATATATTGTCCGACGGATTTCTTCCAAAAGAACGCGCGATGCGCTGCCCTTTAGAATATCAGCGGACTGTCGACGCATGGGTGAGCCTGCTGGGGCCATGGAGGAAAAGTTAAACACCGCGAAATACTAAGGAGCATATGATGAAGAAAACCCTTTTCGGCGTTCTTTTTGGCAAAAGCAATTTGTTAAACGGCGCTATCGCTGTAACTATCATCGCCTCGATCGCCCTTGGGTGTACTTGCGGCAAGGGACTCGACCTCGGAAACATTTCGCAAAGCGGAAATTCGAGCAGCACTTCATCGAATTCGAGTTCTGACGATACGACATCCGCCTCTAATGGCGAAGTGCCTTCAGGCTCGACATGCCAGGCGATGGTTCACGAACTTACTTCAGATTTCGCACGAGCGGTGGACACCAACGATTGGTCCGACATCTACGAAAAGGCGTCTACCGATTTTCAGAACACGTATACCGAAGACCAAATGCGAAACGCCTTCAAAGTATTTGTAGACAAAAAACGCGTTGTGAAGCCGGTGCTCGACAAGACCGATTCAATGTCGCCCGATTTTTCTCCATCTCCATATATCAGAACCGAAAAAGGCCTGAGCATTCTGGTCTTAAACGGCAAATTCGCCACGAAGCCGGTTCCTTTGAACTTCGAATACGAATTCGTCAATCGCAGCGGCGAGTGGAAAATGCTCAAACTCATAGTTAAACTCGTATAGTAATTTCGCAATCTGGTGCAAAGGCGGTTTCGGCCGCCTTTTGCTTTTGATAGGGCAGCTCGTTAAAATCTCATTTCTACTATGAAAATTCATGAATACCAGGGCAAAGCTTTGCTCAAGGAATATGGCGTCCCGGTTCCTCGCGGCATCATCGCCCGAACGCCCGACGAGGCCGAGGCAGCCGCTAGAGATCTCGGTACGGATGTCGTCGTCGTAAAAGCTCAGATCCATGCAGGCGGCCGCGGTAAAGGCGGCGGCGTTAAGCTTGCAACGTCTCCGGCTGAAGCGAAAGAGATCGCATCGCACGTGCTGGGAATGCAGCTCGTGACGCACCAGACAGGACCCGATGGCCGCGAAGTCAAGACGCTTCTCATCGAAGAAGGCCTGCCGATCGATCGTGAATTTTATCTCGGTATCACACTCGACCGCGTAACCGGACGCAACGTATTCATGGCATCGTCTGCGGGCGGAATGGATATCGAGAAAGTCGCAGAAGAAACGCCCGAGCTAATCCTCAAAGAGACGATCGACCCGTCCGTTGGCCTTCGGGGATTCCAGGCCCGAAAGCTCGCATTTGGCCTGGGAATTCCGAACGATTTGATCAATCAGGCAGCGAAGTTCATGCTCGCGCTCTACGACGCGTACGAGAAGATGGATGCGTCGCTCGTCGAGATCAATCCGTTTCTTCTTACAAAAGACAATCGATTGGTTGCACTTGATGCAAAGGTCACCTTCGACGACAATGCGATGTTCCGTCACAAAGACTACGCAAATCTTCGCGACCTGGACGAAGAAGAGCCGCTTGAGATCGAGGCGTCGAAACACGACCTCAACTACATCAAGCTCGACGGCAACATCGGCTGTATGGTCAATGGTGCCGGCCTCGCGATGGCGACGATGGACATCATCAAGCTTGCCGGCGGCGAGCCGGCAAATTTTCTCGATGTCGGCGGCGGAGCTTCGCAGGAACGTGTCGAGCAGGCGTTCAAGATCCTTCTAGCCGACGAGAACGTTAAGGCCGTTCTTATCAACATCTTCGGCGGCATCGTCCGTTGCGACATGGTCGCGAACGGCGTTGTCGCGGCCGCGAAGAATCTCGGAGTCTCGATTCCTATCGTCGCGCGGCTCGAAGGCACGAACGTCGAAGAAGGTCGTCGCGTTCTTAATAACTCCGATATCGGCATCATTCCGGCAACGACTATGTCGGACGCCGCGGACAAGGTCGTTTCGGCCGCGAACGCGGAATTCTAAGAAAACAAAAGTGTTACGGCGACACTCTGCGATTTCGAGGTGGTTTTGTCCAGTTCTTGTCCAAAGGTTGTCCGGGGCTTGTCCGGAACCGTTTCCGGACAGGCAAACTATTACGTTTGCTCGGGTTACCGCGTTTCATTCTGTCATTTTCTCGCGGATTTCAAAAAACTTTTTTGATTTGGTTTTCAAAGAGCGGAGTTGCAGCGAACCGTAAAATGATTCGCCGGGCAATTCTAACGTTTGTTTCATTGCCTGTCAACAGTTTTATATACGAAACAGGTCATACTTTCACGTAGATCTGGTTCTTGAACAGCAGCCACATCAGGAATAACCAAAACAGAATGAAGCAGAGAGCATAGGCGAGAGA
>QHXS01000104.1 GCA_003223975.1 Acidobacteriota bacterium | reverse complement strand
ATACTGCTTTCCAAGGTTTTCGACCCGTATTATCGGCTTCATCACCTAAACAATATCGGCAAACGAACGCTCCATCTGTTTGAAATTATACGCGGCAAAAATAAGCAGGGCGACCGTGATCACGGCCGAAATTCCCAGCGATGCCCAATCGAACGGCAGGCCGAAAAACGCCGAGCGATACGCCTCGATCTGGCCGGCCAGCGGGTTCAGCGACAAGACCCAACGCCATTTTTCCGGCACAAAACTGAGCGGATAGATGATCGGCGTGACGAACAGCCCGAGCTGGATCAGGAACGGCAGAGCGTACCTGATATCACGATATTTTACGTTCAGCGCGGACATCCACATTCCCGCGCCTATCGCCAAAATGCTCGTCAAAAACACCAAAACCGGCAAAATTAGTATCCCGACGGCGGGCAATACGCCGTACCAAACCATCAATATCGCCATCAGCACGAACGCGACTACGAAATCCAAAAGGCCCGACGCAACGGCCGCCATCGGAATGATCATTCGCGGGAAATAGACCTTTGTGATCAGGTTTGCGCTGCCGACCAGGCTGTTGCCGCTGTTTGTTACCGCATTTGAAAAGAATGTCCACGGCAGCAGCCCTGCGAAGGCGAATAACGGATACGGCACGCCGTCCGACGCGATGCCGGCCAGCCGTCCAAAGAAAAGCGAGAAAATGATCATCGTGAACAGCGGCTGGATCACCGCCCATGCCACGCCGAGCAGCGTTTGCTTATACCGGACCTTGATATCGCGGACCGCGAGTATGTAAAACAGGTCCTTGTAATGCCACAGCTCGCGAAAATTTATCAGCCCGCCCATCCGGCGCGGTTCGATCACGATCAGCGGCCGCTCGGGAAGTTCGCCCGGGCCGCTTGATTCCTGATTTTTTATGATTTGTGGGTCGGCTGCGGTTTCGGGCGTCACTTGAGAAGTTTATTAGTTTGAACGAATAGGGTCAATTCGCTTTCGAATTGGGCTGATCGGACGGACGTCCGCAGCGTGTTGCGTGTATAATACTATTTACAATCCGTGCAAATTGTGATATTCTTCGTGCGCGGGCGAACTGCTGCCCAACGATCTTTGAAGACGTGTCACTTGCAAAAACTCAGCGTGTGGGGCGGTGGGACGCCGGGACATCGGGACAGTTTGGGCAACGAGCAAAAAGTTTTTTGAAAATCGCGAAAGTCTGCACCTAAAATCACGGTAAATGCTGAAACGAAATGACTTGTTTGTCCGGTAAGGGCGTCCGGACAGCCACCGGACAACCGGCGGACAGCCAGTGGACAAAAACCGAAAAGTCAGGGTTTTGCAGCCGCACCGGCCTCGTCCAGCGAAAAATATGCGACGGCCGGATCGTGGTCGGAGTATCGCTCGGGCCGTGTGTCGTCGTTACGCATCGATTCGGGAAAATCGGCGTTCACTCGAACATAACCGAACCCGGCGATATGTTTTCTGAGAGGCTCGTCGATCAGCACGTGGTCGAGAACCTGTGCGTTCCCGTCGTAAACGTACGAGTATCGCTGGCCGACCGCGATGGCGTCCACCAGGTCGATCAGGTCTCGCGTTACGAGGTCGTCGGATGAGATCAGGACCGAGTCCTTCGCCGCCGGCTTGCCCTTGATGGTGCCGATCATGTCCATCACGCCGTCGTTAAACTGAAATGCGTTGAAATCGCCGAGCAGCATTATCCGTTCGTCCGGGTTCGCTTTTTGCCGTTCGTCGACCCAGCGGGCGAGAAATTCCGACTGCAGCTTTTTCTTCATCCGTACGTTGTCCATCTGTTTCGGATCGGTAAAGCCGAGAAATGATTTCAGGTGATTTGCAACGACGGTGAATTCAAACGGCTTGCCGGTTTTCGTATCGTCGATCGCGGCGCGGATCATCAGAGGCGGCCGGTCGTTTAGGAAGTTGTCCTCCCCGGTGTTCGGGTTTTTGTACTTTTCCGATTTACCGAATTGCTTCGTCTCAAGCACCTTGACGCGAGACGTTTTGACAAGAAAACCGACATCGATGCCGCGGCCGTCGTTTCCGTCAACCAAAAAGGCGTCGTATTTCGGATCTGCTTTGCCGGCAGCAACAGCGTCTTTGTTGATCCTATCGGCAAGCCGTTTCAGGCCATCGAGGTTCTCAGCTTCCACTACGCCGATAACGTCCGGCATCGCCATAAGGTCGCGTATGGTCGCGGAGATCTTTTTAAGACGGCGCTGAAATGCCTCGGGCGTTAGAACGTCTTCCTTGATGTCCGGATCGTCTTTATCATCGAAGAAATTTTCGAGGTTCATCCCGGCGATCGAGAATTGGCGCGGGCTGGTTGCGGGCAGTGGAACTGTTTTTCGCGAAGAAGAAACTTCGACCTTCGCATCCGGGTCGATATAGATCGTGTTCGCCCGGTACGAGTAATGCATCACGCCTGTAATCCCCTTCAGATCGACGTTCGAAGGGGCGTTCAATTCCTTGGCCCCGAGCAGCGCTCCGGAATCGATTCGAAGGCGCTCGGGATTTGCATCGAACATTTGTATTTTCGGCGCCGCGGCTTTTATCTTTTCCTTCTGGCTTTGATCAAGAAAAAGGAATTCGCCGAGATCGAACCCCGGCGTTCGGAATGGGCGCGGCACGCCCTTAACGACGCCGAAAAACGTGCCGTTACTTTCGGCCGACGCATTCTTGATATCGACGCGGCCGCCGCTCGGCCCGACCACCGTCATTTCCTCGACCGCAACCCGCATTCCTTCAAGCCGTTCGAGTTGGTCGACTTGGCGCGATTTGAAATCGGCAGGCGTAAGGATATACGGCTTGGGCAGCGGATTTGCTTTGGAAATGACCTTCAGGCCGTCCGCCGTTGGCATCGAGATCTCGGTGATCGAAAGGGTGTTCGGGTCGGTGCGCGGGCGAAATTCGTCGACCTTGCCAGTCACTGTTACAAGGTTACCGACCGCAGCGTCGACGGACGGTTCCGCGCGGCTGCCCGTAAAAACGAAGATTCCTTCAGAGGTATTGGGGTCTGCGTCGGCTTTGTCGTCCGGCGTCTGGATAAAGAAGCCTGTTCGATAACGGCCTGTGACTATTCCGGTCGCGCGCACCGTTTGACCATTAAGAGCCGATTCATCCTTGCTACCTTGGATCTCGCTGATCGCGGCATCGCGCTGTGCAAACGAGCAGCCCGTCAAAAGCAGGAGCAACAACCCAGACGAAAAGTATCGTTGATCGCAAACTTTCATTTATTCTTTACAGCCGGTCTCTTTGCCGCTCCATTATCTCTTGCTTTGCACGTGGAACATTTGAAAAGAAATCGTATCCGGTTAGATTCTCGACAGCGTTCACCGTAACCCGAAAATTTCGCCACGGCGCATTTTGGTTGATCGATTGGTTCGACATTATTACTCCAAATGCCCGAGTGGATCGCGTGATCCGATTCAGATCATCGCTGCCGTTCGGCAGCACAAGCACGACCTTCCAGGTAACACTTGGGACAACGATCCGGTTCTGGGTTGCGCCGATCGTACCGATGTTCCCATTAGGTCCGGCGATGATGTAGAGTTCGTTTCCCTGACCTGCCAGAAAGCGACAGTAACTTTCAAGATCTTCCCACGGGCCCGTATTATTCGCCGCAGTTTGCGGAACCATGTTGGTCATCAAAAACGTTGCGGAGTTGTTCGGGATCGTGTTCGTTCGATCACCCGACGGGCACATATGCCCGCGCGTATAACCGGAGCCTGAATAATCCTGATCGGTAACCTGATACCATCCGGCCGGAAGCGTCGTGTCGGGCCTGAAGTCGTCCTGACGCGGGACCGGAGATGAACCGACCCAAACACTGTCGAGCCGCCAGGCAACCCAATTAGGCGTCGCTTCCGATCGGTCATACGAAAGTGAATATTGCGGCTTTACCATCAGATAGTTATTTTCATTCGCAACGTCTGCCGTAGCGTTGCTGGGATTGCCGAGCAAGAGCGGGTCTTCGTCCGGCTGCGGCGCGTTGATCGTCAGTACAAACTGGAATGTTGCGGTTCTGCCCTGAAGATCTGTAGCGGCGCCAGAAATCGGAGCCGGCCCACCAGTCGCACCAGGTGCCACCGTCGCTAAAAACGAAAAGACGTTGTCACCGGCTGTTACGTCTCCGTTCGTGCCATTGTCGAAAAAGGCCTGACTCGATGCTCCGCCGATAGATTGAAGATTCGCGGCGACGGTAATAGACGTACTCGGCGGAGTGGTGGCCGGTACGACCGACACCGTAAGAAGGCTATTGCCGCCCGGTACAACGGTTGTGGGATTCGCTGAGATCGATGCAAAAAGGCTTGCGCCGCTGCCACTGCATTGAAACGCAGTTGATGACGAGTTTCGGGGAGCAGACGGCGTCAGCGTCTCGAAGTCGCTGGCGTTACTGTCGGTATCCTGACAGCCGCTTTGCTTTCTTGCCTTTCCATTGTCGTTCCCAGGCGCGGTTGTTGTCGTTCCTTCGTTGAAGCCGTTTGTGATCGTCCCCCAGCCGACGGAGTCGATTATCGATCCGCTGTCGTTCGCCCCGTTGCGAATGGCAAGGCCGCCCTGTGCCGCCGCCATCGCGCATGCACACGTGCCGTTGTTATAAGTGATGTCAGGCGTTGCAGACCCGTCATAAGAGTTTGACGCAATGAGATAATAACCGCCTGCGGGGAGGATCGTGCTGGTCGTCCAGGCCGCAAACGGCACCAAAACATCGGATTGCCCATTCTGTGATCTGTAAACAAGCCTATAGCCGTTCAAGTCGATTGGTGATGAACTCGTATTATGGATTTCGACGAACTCGTCGTTGGCACTTGCCGCACCCCCCGGCTGAAACTGGCTGATCACCAGATGCGGCGAGACTTCCGGCGTTTTCTGAGCAGACGACTTTTGAGTGAAAAACTGGGCGGACGCGACCAAAACGAGGGCGGCGATCAGGTACAAAAACTTCTTCATTTAATAGATTCCGGGATCAAAGCGAAACAAAAGCGCGGACCGGCAATTTTATCATTTTCGCACTTTCATTTACAGGTTGCGGCTGCAACATTATCGGACCGGGCGCGGATACGAAACCGGACTCCGATTGCCCGCCTTATCGATAGCACGCACGCCGAAGAAATAGTTGTCCTTTGACATCGCTCTAACTACATACGTTACATCGGCCTGGCCGCCCGCTCCGGCTGCTGCTGCCGTCAGCACGTTTGCCACGCCTTCGATAGGCACCGGAATTGTGTTTGTCCATTCGGCCGCAGTCGTGTCACGGTAAACGATCTCGTAGCCCGCAATATCTGCGTCCGTATTTGCGGACCATTTCAGCTCGGTGTTGTTGTTAAGGCGGTTGACCATCGTAACGTTCTTTGGTCGGGCCGGTGCGCTCGCCAGCGACGCCAGGGCGATCAGATTGACGCGGGCGACATTGGCGACGTATTCGAAATCTACAAATTCCGGCGTGTCGCCGTAGAAAATGCCGTTTTCCGTCCGGACGTTTTGATGCTGATGGGTGTAATCTTCGTCTGCCTCGGTAAATCGCACGCCGCTAAAGCCGCGTTCGACGAAGGGAATATGGTCGCCGCCGCGGCCATAACGGTCGCGACGGTAGATCATCCACACTTTGAAAGTTTTCAGGTATCGATCGGCCTGTTCTTTGATAAACCGTGCGAGCTGGCGTGATTGCGAATCGTTCTCGCCCCCAACGCTTCGCCGGATCGCCGCCTGCTGCTCGGTCTCGTTCGATGGAATGCCCTCGCTGAAAACACGGACGCGGTTTCGGTTCGGCGAATCCTTCATCGACGTCACGCCGCCGACGATGTCGTTGGTGAACATCCCATCGATGTCGATCTTTTTCTCGACCGCCTCCTTTGCATAATTAGTGGCACCAAGCAGCCCCTGTTCCTCGCCCGGAACGCACATAAAGACGATCGTCGCGTCGAATTTTCGCTTCGACATAACACGTGCAAGTTCAACGACGGTTGCCGCCCCTGAAGCGTCGTCATTCGCACCCGGAGCGTCGCATTTCGCGTCCGTTGGCGAGCCGCACATCGAATCATAATGACCGGAGACGACATAATTGCGTTCCGGATCTGCCGTGCCTTTTAGAGTTGCTACGACGTTTGTCAACGTAACCGGCTCGGGAATACGGTTCGCCTTCGGCTGTACAAAGCTCTGCTTTTCGACCGTCATGCAGTTGCCGCAGTCTGAATTTATCTTTTGCATTTCGGCAAACAGCCAATCGCGTGCGGCGCCGACACCGCGTGCAGGATTGTCTTGCTCAGAAAGTGTATTTCGCGTCCCGAACGA
>QHXS01000103.1 GCA_003223975.1 Acidobacteriota bacterium | reverse complement strand
AGTTTTTCGGCGGCCTTATGACAACGCCGGTCGCGCCCGAACTGAGCAAGACTATCGCAGAGATGGAGCCGGACCAGGTTCGCGGAGCGTACGTGCTATACATCGGAGCAGGCGCGGTCGCGATGGCAGGAATCATTTCACTGGCAAGGAGCTTGCCGACAATCGTTCACGGGCTGAAAGGCGGCCTGGCCGATCTTCGCGGCGGTGGGAATGGCGCAAACGGTGAGGCCGTGCCGCGTACGGACCGCGACCTTTCGATGAAATGGGTCGTCGTCGGCGTCATCGCTTTGATCGCCGCGATAATGCTGTTCCCGCAACTCGGCCTGAGCGTTTTCCAGCATCCATTCGTTTCCTTCTTCGGCGCGGTCCTGATAATTATTCTGGGATTTTTGTTCGTTACGGTCTCGTCGCGTTTGACCGGCGAGGTCGGTTCATCGTCGAACCCGATCTCGGGGATGACGGTTGCGACGTTGCTTATTACATGCCTAGCATTTTTGCTTTTGGGTTGGACGGCGGCCGATCCGTATTTCGTCACAGCTCTGTCGATCGGCGGTATCGTTTGCATCGCCGCGTCGAACGGCGGCACGACGTCGCAGGACCTGAAAACAGGTTTCTGGGTCGGTGCCACGCCGCGGAATCAGCAGATCGCTATCCTGGTCGGGGCTCTAGGCTCGGCGCTAGTCCTGGGTTCGCTGCTGATTTTTTTGAACAGCTCTCGTACTTATTATCAAAAGGTCGATCCGGCATCGGTTGAAGGCAAAGCGAAGGTGACGGAAGACAAGTTCTTCCGCGAGAACGGTCAAGTCAAGACCGAACAGGCGAAGGGTAAGTTTGAGGGCGTGGACACGAATACCTACCACGTCTGGCAAAACACCGATCCCTCAGCCGGACAGGTCGGCAAATACCTTATCGACCAGAGCGGCAAGCCGGTCTATTTTGTCGATCCCGGGATCAATGGAGTTATAAAGAAGGACGACGAAGGACGTGAACTCGAGCGCTACGACGCTCCGAAAGCGACGCTGATGAGTTATATCATCAAAGGCGTGTTGGGCCAGAATCTGCCATGGGGATTGGTCATTTTGGGCGCGATGCTAGCGGTCGTCTTGGAGGTATCCGGCGTTCCATCGCTGGCATTTGCTGTCGGAATATATCTGCCGATCTCGACTTCGGCACCGATATTTGCCGGCGGCATCGTCCGCTACGCCGTGGATCGTTATCTGAAACGAAAGCTCGCCTCTAAGAATTTGACCGAGGAGCAAATAATCGCCGAGACCGATAAGTCGAACGGCGTTCTGCTTGCCTCAGGCTATATCGCCGGCGGCGCCATCGCCGGAATTTTGATCGCGGTTTTTGCCGTAGTTCCCTGGCTTAAGAAGCTGCAGGTGGGCTTTGAAGACTGGGCGACCGAGAGCAATCCGTTTTTCAAGGGCCCGCTGGAAGATCCGCTCGCGCTGATCCCGTTTATCGGATTGGCGGTGGTACTTTATCTCGTAGGCCGCGAAATTTGGCTCAAGGGACGTGGAGCCAACGACGGCGAGTTCGCGGACGCGACCGAGGTACGGGAAAGAGACCTCTAGAGTAGCGTAAAAATTTGTCTTACATTTTTGTACGGGACACGCTATACTACGCGGTAGCGTGTCTTCTCCTTATCTTGCATCACGCACCGACCGTCCTGGTTTTCGATCATTAATCGCCAATTTTTGGGAGCCGATCACAAGTGAAGTCAAACCCCTCTGGTTTTTTTTACAGTCTCATTTTCGTTCTAAGCTGTGCGTTTTCAGGCTGTTCCGTTGAGGCAACGAAAGCCGAGGCTCCGAGCACTTCACCTGATCAGGCCGCGATAGTAGGATCGGCACTTGTCTCGAATGGGGCAACGATCGAGATCGCCCAGGGTTCACCAGCAGAAACAGTTCGGGCGTTTTATCAAAAGCTTCGCGAGAAAAAGATCCGGGAGGCTATTTTTTTGACCAATCTTCGCCCGGCGATCGAGGGCCTCACAGATGACGAGCTGAAGGAATATGCGGTCGATTTCGCGGCCATCGCACGGATCGTTCCGCCCGTGATAGAGATCAACGGTGAGATCATTAGCGGGGACTCGGCGACGGTTACCGCGAAACTGCCTGATGATGACGACAAACTAACGATCCAGCAGATACGATTGAGACGTCAGGGCGAAAATTGGGTGATCCTCACAGCTGATGAAGTCACCGAAAAAATCATTCAGAAAGAGGGCAAGAACTATTTCCATCAGCTTCGGATAGACACGCACGAAGCCGAAGCCAAGGCGATGCTCGACCGGATCGCGAAAGCCGAAATGGTCCACGCTCTTCAAAATAAAGGCGAGTACGCCGAGTTTTCTGCATTGATCGCGGCGGGATTACTTCCATCTGACGTCACTTCTTCAGAAACTACGGGATATAACTACGCACTAAAGCTTTCGGCCGACCGCAAACAATACACGGTTTCGGCAACACCTGAGATTTACGGCAAGAGCGGCAAATTGTCATACCGGCTCGAGCTGAATAAAGAGGGAAAGGCGGCTGTAAGGGGCGGCGACAACGGCGGCAAGCCATTCGACAAATGACGTTCAGTTTAACGAGGCAAATCTCCGCTTGACGTTATTGTGGGAATCTAGTTAGATGATCGAATTCAAGCAACTTAGGGGATTTTGAGGCACGCATGATACGCGAGCTAGCTACAAAACTTTCTGCTGTTCTTCAACGAAGCACGCACGCTATCCGCAAAAAATGCGATGCGCCTGTTCGAATTTCGTTCGAGCCTGTGCGGACGAGCGGGAATCTGCACACTACGATGGAAGGCCTCGCCCTCAGCGGCGAAGCGGCCGATCTTAGCAATTCGGGAATAGGCTTTATCGTATCGTCAATACGGATCAAAGAGTTTTACCTAGTTGGCCAGGACCGTCGCCTGATCGTCGAACTCGATCTGCCGGCTGGAAAGATAAAATTCAAGGCGATCGGCAAACGATACATAAGGTTCGGCCAGCATCTTTCGAATGAGAAATTCTTCGTGGGAGCCGAGATCGTCGACATCACCGGGCGAGACAAGCAGCTTCTGGACGAATTTCTTCGCTTCGGCGTGAACCGCCCGAATGCGACGAAACCTAGTCTTGAAATGGGAATCGATTAGATCTGTTTTGAATTTGATCGCGACATTGCCGGATTTCGATCCGGTTTTTTTGTTTTTTGCAGTTTCATTTTGTAATTTCGAGTAATGGGCAAAACGGTTGGTATCGGGATCATAGGGACAGGGTTTGCGCGGCGTGTGCAAATACCTGCTTTTCGGAATTGTGAAAACGCCCACATCGTTTCGGTTGCAAGCGGATCGCTGGAGAACGCCGACGCGACTGCTAAGGAGTTTGGGATCGAGCATTTCACCACTGATTGGCGCGAAACTGTTTCGCGCGCAGATGTTGACTTGGTGTGCATAACCACGCCGCCAAATATGCATCATGAAATGGCGCTATTTGCGATAAAGCACGACAAACACGTCCTTTGCGAAAAACCGATGGCGATGAATGTTTCGCAAGCCGAGGAAATGACGGCGGCGGCAAACAAAGCACGCGTTTTGGCGTTGATCGATCACGAATTGCGTTTCCAACCGGGCCGACTTGCCGCGAAGGAAAAACTCCGAAGCGGAGCTATTGGAAAGGTACGGCACGTAAAGACGGTCTTTCAGGCTCCGCATCGAGGCGATCCCGATTTGAAATGGAATTGGTGGTCGGATTCGAGTGCCGGTGGAGGCGCACTGGGCGCGATAAATTCGCACATAATTGATTCGCTGAATTGGTTTCTCGGCAGTCCGATATCAAGCGTTACATGTCAGTTGCATACAAATGTTAAACAGCGGAGAGACGAAAACGACGTTTTGAGAGATGTAACAACCGACGACGAGGCCAACATGCTGCTTCGATTCGATGACGGCGAATTGACCGACGACGCGACCGGGTTGGTATCGGTTTCGATGACAGAAGGGCCGCGGTACGCCCACAGGATGGAGTTTTACGGAACGGACGGAGTGGTCCGAGTGGGACACGACGGATCATCTTGCATCGCGACACGCGGCGACCAAGATTGGACCCTTATCGAAGCTGATCTTGGCCCGCCAATCCCCGGCGTTCTCGATACCGGTTTTGCCCGCGCCTTTTGGTTTTTTGCACCTGTGATCATCGAAGCGATTCGAAATGGGCGTTCAACGATCGAAAACGCGGCTACGTTTGATGACGGGCTCGAAGTGCAGAAGGTCTTGGATGCGGCCCGTGATTCCGACAAGAATGGCGTTACGATCAAGTTAAATTGATCGAGCAAACGAATATTTTTATCGATTTCTCAAACTTTTCATATACAATTCGCGTAAATCTTCATTGAAGGCCACAAAGCAGACCCGCTGAAAGAGGTTGGCTTCGTGTGGGCAAAATGCTCGTACTCCTTACAATTCTTTTCACCATCCTGGCCGGCTCGGCAATCATTTACTTTTTCAATCGGCGAAATTTCGAAAAGCAGCTCGGTTATGAGAATTCGGGCTTTTTGCCGGAGACAACCAACCTGCGTCCACTATTCGAGCCGACGGAAGTAGAGTTGCTTGCTGAAGAGCGCGAAGCTGAAGAAAAGCTCATAGCCGAAAATAGGCAGGAGTTAGAAGACGCTGAGAGGGCAGACGCTCGCGCGCTTCGAACCAGGCTGAATGCATGGCGGATGAGCCCCAACAAAACCGAAATTGCCGACTTGCTGGAGGCCGCGAGCGTCGACGGCGACGTGTTCCTAGACGCTGCGGAGGCCATTATAGGCGAATTTCAAAATGGAAAGATCAAAGGCATTTCGACTGAAGATCTTGCACAGATGCTGGAAAGCTATTTTTGGCTTGTTCCGGCGGAAAAACGGACACCGGGGGTGGGCTACCGTTTTCAAACGGTGCTCAAGAGTTTGCGCCCAGTATCTGTATCAAAATGACAAACTCGAAAGTTTTGAGGTAATCAAATGGAAAACTCTCTTCCTCTTATATTCATGGCGGTCGCCGTTATCGTCGGCCTGCTGATCATCTGGTACGTTATCACACGCTTTTTGGTGAACATCGGCGCCAAAGAGGTCGGCATCAAGGAACGTCGTTATTTTGGACGACGCATGCCTCAGGGTCGTGTGGTCGCGACCGACGGCGAGGTCGGATTGCAGGCCGACATTCTAAAACCGGGTCTGCACTTCGTGCTTTACCCGGTGGAACGCGTTGTTCAAAAGGTGCCGCTCGTTGAGATCGGTGCCGATGAGCTTGGCGTTGTCGAGGCGATCGACGGCGAACCGATGCCGATGGGCAGCATCTTCGCACCCGACCGGGCGCAGAATGCGCACAACAATTTCCAGGACCCTATCGCATTCATAAAACAGGGCGGCGTGAAAGGCATTCAGCTAAGAACGCTGCCGCCCGGCAAATGGGCAATTCACCCATATCTGTTTCGCGTCTCGATCGCGCAAAGCACCGTAGTGCCGCCGGGAAAGGTCGGTGTTATAACAGCCGCAGACGGTTCACCGCTGGATGCAGGCCGGCTTCACGGCAAGGCGATCCAAAACCACAAGAATTTTCAGGACGCCGAGGCCTTTATCTACAACGGCGGACAAAAAGGGCCGCAGGTTGAGATCTTAACGCCCGGAACTTACCGAATTCACACAATGTCGAGTTCGATGGAAGATGGCAGCACGCAGGCGGGCCTGTTCGATGTGCGGTTTTTCGAAGCGACGATGATCACCGAAAATCAGATCGGACTGGTTGAAGCTTTGGACGGCGCTCCGCTTGACCCACGTGATTATGTTGCTATGCCCGTTACGGGACACGACAACTTCCAGGATTCGAACACGTTCATTACAGGCGGCGGTCAACGTGGCCCGCAGAAGGATATCCTTTTGCCCGGCACATATTACATTAATCCGCTGCTATTCAAGGTGATTCTCGAATCGGCCAAAGAGGTCAAGCCTGGGGAAGTCGCGGTCATTGTTTCCAACACCGGCAAGGACCCGTCCGAAGAGATCCGACAGGCAATGGCACGTAAGATCCGCGAGCGGCTGGAGCAGGAAGAAGCACAGCAAATGCAGCTTGCTGCCGAAAAGCTCGATCGTGTTGACGGGGATAAAGCGTCACTCGAAGACATCAAAGCCGAACTGCTTTCGGGCGACCCGGCTGACAAACGCCTGGACAGCGGTGCCCACGAAGCATACGTCGTGCCCGAAGGATATCGCGGTATCCAGGAATCGGTCGTCGGTCCGGGCCGTTATTACGTGAACACGCTGGCGGTCTCGCCCATTGTGATCCCGACCACGAACCAGACCGTCGAATGGACGTCGGGCGATGTCAGCAATACGTTCGATCCGTTCGAGGTGATTTCCAAAGACGGATTTACGATGCAGCTCGAGGTGCGTGTCGTCTTTCGCGTGAAACCCGAAGACGCTCCGTTCATGGTCGCAAAGATCGGCGACGTTACACGTTTGATCCAAAACGTGATGCATCCGCTGATCGACTCGATCTTCCGCAATCAGGCTTCGGAATCGTCGGCGATGGCATATCTTCAGAATCGTCACGAAGAGCAGGAACGAGCCGAGGCTCGTGTGCGGATGCACCTTCTGAAATATCACGTCGACGTCGTTAACGTGCTGATCTGCCACATTCATCTGCCCGAAGAGCTGATGAAGACGCAGACCGAAAAGATCCTTGCCGAGCAGAAACAGAATATGTTCAATGCTCAGCGTGAGGCCGAGGTAAAACGCATCGAACTGGAAAAGACCAGCTCACAGGCCGACAACCAGCGAAGCCTTATGGAAGCAACGGTCGGTGTCGACATCGCCGGAAAACGCTCAGAGCAGCG
>QHXS01000102.1 GCA_003223975.1 Acidobacteriota bacterium | reverse complement strand
TTGAACCTGAAACCGTCAGGAGGAGTAACGTTGCTTGGCTTTAGCTTTAGCATTTAATCTTTTCAACTGTTTCTCGTTGAACTTTTCGGTTACATCCAGCAGCCGTAGTTCTTCCTTTATTTGTTCCCGCCGCCTTTTAATCATCGCAGAGCATCGGCAACAAGTTACCCAATCGCTAATCTCATCAAATCCTCGCTGTATTTTTCGAGTGAATGCTTCGTTGTTGAACTTCATACGAAGGAATAATCTCGGAGGTAATTGTCAGATGAAAATTCGTCCTTCCATGCTTGATCAGACCCCTCGGCAGGCGGCGGTAGATTCACTGTGGGCGTTGCTCCTCCAATTGTCCTGCAAAACTCGACTCCCACACAGCACGTATCAAGATGGTCAGGGGAATGCCCCATTCTCTGTTTGTATCCTCTGACTTCACGCCCTCTTTCGTCCCTTCTGCCCTTGCTGCCTACCTTCGGTTCAGCGCACCATTTCCCGCCGCGCAAGAATGTTCTACGCGACACTGCCTGAAAACTTGCTTCATGCGACAGTCCCCTGATCCCGTCAGCCATTGCAAATTCGCGAAAGGAAAAGAGGAGATAGCTGGCCTGGGTGTCATACGCTTCCCTTGCCGTTTTACCCATCTCATCAACCACAACATCGTCACTCGGATTGCCGCCTGCTTCGATGCCGTTCACGATACCCCATTCCTGGTCAAAGATGGATTTTAAGGGTCTCCCTGCCCCGGTTGAATCCAGGGAAAAATCGCGGGGTTTAATTCCGCGTTTCTCGCATTCTACCTTACAAAAATCTACGCGCTGATAATCAGGCGCGCGATCCTTTCTATTGCCATCAATAGTTACCAGCATCCATTCGCCAAACTCAATTACCCACCGGAGCCTGCCTTTTTCGTCTTCTGTCTCTCCATACTTGATGAATTGCAGAATCGCCTTGTCGCCCCCGCTAAAGTTAGGGTCAAACGATGCGCACTGACGAAATCCCTGTGTCCACACAGCCTTACCCTTGCAGTGAAAAGAGAGAATAATGGCGTCATCGAGTATCGTGGATTCCAATCCCATTACCGGTGGCCAGCCGATTGCCTGGGCCCAGAAAGTCGGATCATTCAGATTCCATTTCACCGATTTGAGATGCGCTTCTACCCAGTCCTTGTTTATTAGCCACGGCAGACGTTTGCGTTCCTCGGGCGAATCGTCAGCCGGACTTTTGCGACCATCGAAAAACTGGCATAATCCATTGCCTGGAACCGGGCCTCCGAGGGTTTCCCATTCTTCTGTTTCTCCGCGCTCAACCGAATCCCATCCCCCTAACGGCTCACTCTGCTTTGCCAGCGGAGAATGTATTGAGTCCGGGTTACCCATCATTATGAAGTCGAACCGTGGATTCTTGGCCATGTTATTCGTGGCTTTCAAAATCGCTTCCCGGATGCCCTGACCTTCGTCAATTATCAGCAGGACTCGTTCAGTATGAATACCGATCAAATTGTTCAGCACCTCGTCAACCGGACCTTCTTCAACGGCCATCGCGAATATCCCGTTCTTATCGTCGCCCTGCCGCCAGCGAATGCGAGTCACTGAATCCAAAAGCTCGCCAACATAGTTTTCCTTGGTTCGCAAGACGGACTGATGGTAGAAGGTGACATTTGACCAGATACGAGCACGCAACATTTTGGTGGTCGTTGAACAGTTAATGATCGCCGTCCGATCAGGGGCTTGCAGCCAGTACTCAAGACCGAACACAGCAGCATCAGCGGTCTTTCCGCTAGAACCAGGACCCATCCATGTGAGCCAATGCGTTTTGCAGGCGCCACGCAGCCGGCGCTCGTTCCACCGGTGCCATTGATAGTGCGGCCATAAAAGTTGAATCCGTTCCTTGCGAACCTCGAACAGATCCCCAATACCATTGTAGGCGCAGTACTGAAGCTTGATCATCCGTGGAATCTCTTTCATCTTCCACTGATCTGCCTTCTCCTCCCAATCAACCAGTTGGTCTACGTCTTCCACGGCTTCAGATGCTTAGGTTTCGGATTTCTCGCATGATTTCGCATGCGACCTGAGGAACTATGGCATTCCCAAGTCATTTAAGTTTGTCCACCCGAGAGTGTATCCCATGAGCCACTCGACCCACGTCGGGTTCAGGCTGCCATTCACAGCATTCGCCAGTCGCCCACTCACTTCGTCCGTGTCGTGCGGCCTGATGCCTCCCGGTGTCGGCCAGTGCGCTACCGTTCCCAGATTCGGCGATTTGCGGTTGCCTTGAGTCGGTCCCGAATCTTTCCAGTCCCGTTGGTTCGGCGTCGGCAGCATCGCTTGCGCCCTCAAACCCGTTTCGTTCTGGCGAAGCTTGCCCTTTGTTGTCCTGCCACCGTCCACATCGCTCGGCATTGGACTTTGCCACAATCCACAGCCGATCTCGTCTGTGCCTGGCATCGACGGCACAAGCCGGAATAACAAGCGACCGGCAGGCGTAGCCGATGCTTTCCAAGTCAGATAGCACGTTGTCGAGTTCCATCGGGATGATACCAGGAACGTTTTCGCCAAGAATCCAAGCGGGTCTTGCTTCGCTAATAACGCGGAACATCTGAGGCCAGAGCGCACGGTCATCTGCCGCGCCTCGACGCTTCCCGGCAACGCTGAAAGGCTGGCAAGGAAATCCGCCTGTGAGCAAGTCACAGCCTCGGTAGGCGGTTCCGTCGAAGTCGAAGATGTTTGACCATATTTTACAGCGTGATGCAACTGCATCTGTTTCCCTTCCATTCGGGATTTCATGCTGCCCGCACCCTTGCTGTCCTGCGTGTTCGGCGTCGGCCAGAAAGTTTTTGGCGAGGACTTTCTGGCAGTAGCCGTCGATTTCGCAGAAGGCGACGGTCCTGAATCCTGCCCATCGTGCAGCGAGGGCGAAGCCTCCGATGCCTGAGAAGAGGTCGATGTGGGTTGGTCGTTCATCGTTCATTGAATAGTTGATCTACGTCGGTCATCTCTCGAAGGTGATGTTCAGTTTTCCATCCTCGGTGAGTCCTGATTCTCTCATCCCGTCTTCGTATTTGGAATAGGCATTCTCCGGCAACTCCTTGTCGAGTCGGGCTAACAACTCATCGTCATCCGCGTTTTCGGATTCGATGACAATCCCCCACCATTCGGATTTCCATTTCATAATCTGTCCACCATCACCTTGTCATCTACGAATGGGAAAAACCGTTGAAGCGGTTCAGGGAAATGATCGTGGACTTGTAACGCTGTCCACTGATTCACCAGTCCATCGTATCCGTAGAACTTCTCTTTGTATTCCACCTGCTTTTTGAGCGCGTAAGCGTAATGATCGAAGGAGAGTCCATGTGATTTCGCTTCCTTGCGTTCCATCACTCTCCCTAAAAGCCTGTCCATTCTAGGCGGTTCGTGGGTGAGAAAGTGCATCCCAGGTTCAAATCGCCATGCCCGTGTCCATTCAAAGGTGCGATTTGACCAGCAATCTTCACCATGACAGATGAGACGCGAACCAACAAAGAATTTGCATGGCATTTGAATCGCACCCAAGTCTGGGTCGTCTGTGAATAACTGCACAATTTTGTCTATGTTTTCTGGCGTGTGAATTTCGTCAGCGTCGATTTGCATCAGGACGCAGGGTTTTTCGATCCGACGCATAGCGAAATTTGCCATCTCGTCTTTACTATACCATGCAGTCTGTCCGTATAGATGGACTCGGTCGTCTTCCAGATTTTTGAGATAATCCATCGTTTCGTCACGAGAACGCCTCATTTCTTGAGGCTGACACCATTTTGTTGATCCTTGGTTCTGGGCAGCACCTTCAATAACCCACCATGTCCAATCGCACTTCAGTTTTTCAAAGATCGGCAGATGCCAGGTGATGTACGGCATCCCGTCGAGGACGATGGTGAAGATGACTAACTTCATAATCGCTCAAATACCCCCAGATCACGGCCATTCCGTTCTTTGTCGCCAATAACCGTGGCCAGATGTTTCCATCCTTTCCTGGAACCATCCAGTAACCCCAATGCTCTGCACGCTCCGAGCGCATCGCCAGTTCCGCAGTGTAGTTGCGGTTCGCCTACCGAATCCTGTCCAAAATCGTGACACATGACAATCCCGCCGGCCGGCACCTTCTTTTCCAGAAGATAAAACTCCTTTTCTACGCAATCTTTCCCGTGGCATCCGTCGATCAACGCCAGTTCAACCGTCTCTTCCAGATTGGTCTCTATGAATGGCTGGGCAGCTTTAAGAAAGACAGTGATATGGTTATTCCGAGGAAATACAGAAAGCATGGAGTCATTCATCTCGATGATCATTGCCGGGATACCGAGTGCGTTAGCGCGTTGGAGAATCGCGTTTCTTTCCAGAGAATAACCGTCGGGAAGATCAACCCCGAAGCTGGTCCAAAGCCTTGCGCACTCGCGCATTATATCCGTGACGCCCACCAGGGTCTGACCGCTGGCTACTCCAATTTCCAGGTAACGAACATGCCTAAAACGGCTGGCAACCAGCCGGACATAACTCTCGATTGCTTCTTCCAGACCAGCCATGCAGATGCCTAACTCGCGTTTCATATCGGCGGGAGGGTCGTATCGTTTTCTGGATGTTCAGCCGAATCATAAACTAACAGGTCTTTGACGTAGATTTTGAGCGGCGTTGCGTAAGTAGCGCTGTACAATCGAGCGTCATTACTCCACTTAATGGTTACGTGTTGCAGTCGTTCGTTTGCGTTTAATTGTCTTGTTCCCATAATTTCTCATTCCACTTGGTTTCTTCGTCATCCTTGTCTATCCACGCCGACTCATGTTCCTTGTGCCAGATAAGTCCAGGCGGAACTTCAATCGGAGCGAAATCCTCTACCAGATTCTCTTCCACGGTGGTGATCCCCATTTTCTGGCGTAACCACCTGGCAATCACCAGATCGAACTTGGGACGGGCTATGAATACATCAGGCATCTCATCAATATGCGCCTTCAACCAATCAGTTCTGAACCAGAATATCTCACGGCCTACGTGCGCTGTGTCCCTTCGAGAACAACCAAATGGAAACTTTCGAGCGTGAGCTTTTATTTTATCGACAGTATTTTTGAAAAAGCCGACATCATCATTTGTCCAGATCACTACGCCACTCGTCTCTCGCATTGCGTTGATGTTGTTGATTCCCCAGAATAAAACGTCCTTGAATCTTGGGACATCAACGGTTTTTGTCCGAATCGTTCCACCATATTTCGGCCATGTTCTTCTTGCTTCCTTGTGTCTCTCGGTTTTTCCATGAACATCGACCACCAGCATCGGTTCGAGTACTTCCTGCTTGATAAATGTCACCTTGATACAGCCAAGAATGTTGGATGGTTCAGGATCGGAATACCGATAAGTTTTAATCGTTTGAGGCGGCGTAACGCTCCCGCACCATCCATCATTGATAATCGCAATAAGCGGCGTGTAGCAGGCGCGCGCCAGATGGATATGAACGGTGTCAACGCTCACAATCAGGTCGGCAGCGTCGTATAACCCGATCAAATCATAAATCCGTTCGGCCTTGATATTGTCCAGATCAACAACGTTGGCGTTTAACCCACGAATTTTGGCGATTAAACGGTTGGCTTCCTTGAACGGACTGGAAATGCTCTGGGTTCCTACCAAAATGTTCTTCCGGCTCTTATCAATGTAGCGGTCGATCAGTTGTTTTTCCCGTAGTTTGTCGCGTTTATCGAATATGAGAGGCCAGGTAGTCGAGTATTTGTATCCCGACAGGCGCCACGACTCTTTGCAGTACGAATCCATGAGCCGTTGACGGTCAGGATTCTTGTGGACCTGAGAGATTAACGGGTTCTGAAGAGATGAATTGGCAAACTGTATGGCCTGCTCCAGAGTTTCTGGACTGCCATGCCAGGAATGAGGCGTAATGTACGACACTCCGTCCAGAATCGAATGATATTCTTCTGCGATCAGCCAGTTGCAACCTCCGTTCTGCGAGATCCAGTAGGCCAACGGCAACAGATTGATTACGTCCCCGTTTCTTCCGAGGGAGACGATGGTGGATTTTGGCATTTACTTTTTGCTTCTCTTGCCTTGGCTATGTTTGCGATGAGCTTGGCTCGATGTTCAGGGGAAAGCGTTCGTTTCTTGCGCTTCATCTTTCGAGGAGCGCGTTTCCGTGGCGTTAATCCACCGCTCTGCTCGTATTCCTCAAGAAGTTTGGAAAAGTTTTGAGCGGGCGAGGCGCTACTCTCGCTTCCAACTTTGACTTCAGCCGTCGCTGTTTTTGGTGGCGAATTGTTTTCACCGACCTGCTTTCGCATTGACGGATCGGTATTGCTCAGGTGTTGGCCTTCCCCGTCTGCGTGTCTGCTTTCCACGCCGCCGCTCAAAGGTATTTCCCTGCCGCCGCGAGAGTCCGTTTCTGGCGAAACAGGGGGAGGTGATCCCTCCTGCGTGCTCTCTCGCGCTTCGCCCTCCCGCTCGTCCGTGGATGGCGCAGACTTCTGCGGTGTCCGTTCAGGCTCGGCCAGCACATGCACGGCAGGGAAAGGTTTTCGAGAAATGGGAGGCTGAACGTGGTCAGCACCCTCCACAGCACCGGCCACGTCAGCCTCCACCCCTTTTCGCTTCAACCCAGAGAGCAACATTCTACTCAGACTTCCGTCCTTGCAACGATGAAAAAATGCTGTCTCGGGACGGATCAAATGTTTGTCTAAAGGGAAAATTGGAGGTTCCAATCCGCCTCTGGC
>QHXS01000080.1 GCA_003223975.1 Acidobacteriota bacterium | reverse complement strand
CGCGGACGTTTCGGCATAATGTTTCATCTCGATTTCTATGGCGTCGATGAACTGCAGCGAATCGTAGAACGTTCTGCGGGAATTCTCGATGTCGAGATCGATACTGAAGGTTCCGAAGAGATCGCCCGCCGCTCGCGCGGAACTCCGCGAATAGCAAATCGCCTTTTGCGAAGAGTACGCGATTTCGCGCAGGTCGATCACGACGACGTCATCAATTCGCACGTCGCAACGGATGCTCTTGACCGGATGGAAGTGGACATTTTTGGCCTTGACGAACTCGACCGCAAATTCCTGATGACGATCATCGAAAAATTCGACGGCGGCCCGGTCGGCCTCGGCACGCTCTGCGCCGCGCTCCACGAAGAAAAAGATTCCATCGAGGAAGTCATCGAACCCTATCTGCTCCAGATCGGTTTTCTCCAACGCACACCGCGCGGCCGAATGGCAACGCGCCTTGCATACGAACATTTCGGCGCCGAACCGTCGATAGGCAATCCCGCATTGCCGCGATTGTTCAGTTGATCGAACGTGAATCAGAAAACTAAGAAAGGATTGGGTCGCGGATCCATGGCCAAAATTCAATCGATCACGTCAGTCGAGTTCACAAAGCCCTAGTCAAATGTAGTTTCAACGCCAGTGTCAATTCGGCGTATCGCGCGCTTCCATTGCCGCCTCAAAAGATCAGATGCGTCGCGAAAAATGGTGCGGTTTTATTCCAAAACGGTTCGGTTTTGCGGCTAAACGGTGCGGTTTTTGACAAGAACCGTACTTTTTTTGGCGATTTCCGTTCTGCAAACTTGGTCGAAACGTCCGGCGGCCGCACAAATAATTGCTGCGGTCAGCGTCTACTTGAAGACAATCGACCGTACGGTTTTTTATCAAAATACTTTGCAGCGTTTTACCTTACCTGTTAGATTCAGTGATTTGGGTTTTATATGTTGTGGAAAGAATTTGATAACGGGAAGGCGACTAATATAGCGCCGCTTTCGGATTGGACAAATATGAAGCGAACGGACCATTTTGTTCAGTTCTACGAATCCGACGGTTTTATTGCCGACTCGGTCGCGGAATACTTTTTCCATGGTTTGGAATCTGACTCGACCTGTATTTGCGTCGCGACCAAAGAACATACGGAAGGGATTCTGAACGGATTGAAACGATTTGGGATCGATCCTCATAAAGCGGTCGAAAGTGGTTTGCTGATCGTACATGAGGCGAGCGAAATGTTGACGAAATTTATGCGCGACGGAGCTCCCGATCCAGAGCTATTCAAGGCCTCGGTCGGCGAATTGGTTCGGACAACGACGCGAGCTAACCAGCCTTTACGAATTTTTGGCGAAATGGTGGCGGTGCTTTGGAACGAGGGGAAACATAATGCCGCACTAAGTCTCGAAGAGCTATGGAACGATCTTCGCGAAGAACATGATTTCTCGCTTTTCTGCGCTTATCCCTTGAAATGCTTCGAACAGGCCGGTTTAAATGGCCAAATGGAAAAAGTTTGCCATCAACATACCAAGACGATTCCCGCGGAAAGCTATTCATTACTCACGACACCCGACGAACGGCTTCGTGCGATCGCATATCTTCAACAGCGCACCGCCCAACTCGCGGCGGAGATCGCGGAGCTGGAGGCGCGCATTGCAAATCGTCCCAGCCCGGCATAATTTCGCTGTAAACCTTTAGCTTCGAAATAAAAAATGGCGGCTGTTCAGGCCGCCATTTTTTATCGCACATAACTGAGGAATTATTCCTCTTCCTCAGCGCCGCTTGCCAGAAGCGAGGCGCTTGTCACAAGGTCTTCATCGCCGCATTTGATCAGCGTAACGCCCTGTGCCGAGCGTCCCGTCTCGCGTATCTTATCAACACCGAGCCGGATCAGCTTTGCCTGCTGCGTAATGATCATGATCTCGCTGTCGTCGGCGACCGGAAACGCCGCGATGACCTTTCCGGTCTTTTCAGTCGTTTTCATATTGATCACGCCGATGCCGCCGCGTTTGGTAAGGCGATAGCTCGAAACCTGCGTCTGCTTACCAAAGCCTTTCTCCGAGACGGAAAGGATCTTTTCAGTTCCCTCTTTTGAGACGGCACAGACCGAGACGACAACGTCGCCCTTTCGCAAGTTGACGCCGCGCACGCCGCGGGCGGCACGTCCCATCGGACGTACGTCCGTCTCGTTAAACTTAACCGCCATTCCGTCATGCGTCGCAATAAAGATCTGCATTTTTCCATCGGTTCGAATAACGTCAAGAAGTTCGTCACCCGGATCGATATTGATCGCATTGATGCCGCTGGCGCGTATGTTTTGATAATCCGCAAGCGCGGTCTTTTTGATCACGCCTTTGCCGGTGACCATCGTAAGATAGATCTCTTCGCCAAAATCGCGCACCGGCATTACTGCAACCAGTTTTCGTTCCGACGAGATCTGAACAAGATTTACCACGGCTTTTCCGCGTGCGGCCGGAGCCGCTTCCGGTATTTCGTGGACCTTCATCTTAAAGACTTGCCCATCGTCGGTAAAGATCATCAGGTAAGCGTGTGTTGAAGCGACAAACAGATGCTCGACGAAATCTTCATTTTTCGCCGTGGCACCCAAACGTCCCTTTCCGCCACGTCCCTGCCGCGAATACGTCGAAACCGGCGTGCGTTTGATATAGCCGGACTTCGTCACTGTGATCGCAACGTCCTCGTCTTTGATCAGGTCCTCGATAGTCAGTTCGACATCAGCATCGACAATGATCGTTCGCCGAGCGTCGCCGTAAAGCCGTTTGACCTCGGCCAATTCATCGGCTATTACCTGCCGTAAAACATTTTCGTTGGCAAGAATGTTCTCGAGCTCTGCGATGTGCTTGATCAGCTCTTCGTACTCATCGAGGATCTTCTGACGCTCAAGGGCCGAGAGGCGACGCAGTTGAAGATCGAGGATCGCCTGCGCCTGAATTTCGGAAAACGCCAGTCCGTCGACCACTTTGCGAAGGTCTTTAATGAACGCATCTTCGGATTTGCCGCCAGTGATTCCCTTCCACTTCTTAACCTCGGCAAGTGTTGCGAGGTTCGCCGTCAGCCAGGCCCTCGCTTCATCCACCGAACGTGCATTTCGGATCAGCGGAATGATGTAATCGAGCGCGTCGATCGCCTTGTTGAGCCCTTCTAAAATGTGAGCGCGCGCCTGCGCCTTTCGAAGCTCGAATTCGGTCCTTCGACGAACGACCTCGCGCCTGAACTCGATGAAATGCTCGAGCATCTCTTTTAAGTTCAGTACTTTCGGCTGCCCGTCGACGATCGCAATGTTAATGATGCCGAAGGACGCCTGCATTGGCGTCAGCTTATAAAGCTTGTTCAGGACGACCTGTGCGATCGCATCGCGTTTCAACTCGATGACGATCCGCATTCCCTCGCGGTTCGATTCGTCGCGCAATTCCGAAATTCCCTCGAGCCGTTTTTCCTGCATCAACTCGGCGATCTTTTCTATGAGCCTCGCCTTATTTATTTGATAAGGAATTTCCGTTACGACGATCGCATCCTTTTCGCGTTCACCGCGCCCGATGCGGTCGATCGCGGCCTTAGCGCGCATTTGAATAACGCCCCGGCCCGTTCGGTAGGCGCGATGTATTTCCTCGCGCCCGTAGATAAATCCGCCGGTTGGAAAATCGGGTCCGGGCACTATCTTAATCAGGTTGTCGATCGTTATGGTCGGCTCCTTTAAAATGGCAAGAGTCGCGTCGAGGATCTCGGTCAAATTGTGCGGCGGTATCTTCGTCGCCATCCCGACCGCGATGCCTTCGGAACCGTTGGCAAGGAGTAGAGGTACCCGCGTCGGCAGAACTGTGGGCTCCTGCAGCGAATCGTCATAGTTCGGCTGGAAATTGACCGTCTCCTTCTCGATGTCCGCCAAAACCTCGTTTGCGATCCTCGCAAGGCGAACTTCGGTATACCGCTGAGCGGCAGGATTGTCGCCGTCGACCGACCCGAAATTGCCCTGCCCATCGACCAGCATGTAACGCATCGAAAAGTCCTGCGCCATCCGGACGATCGAATCATAGATCGCAGCATCGCCGTGCGGGTGATATTTACCCATCACATCGCCGACGGCGCGTGCGGACTTCCGATAGCTCTTATTCGAAGTATTTCCCTGCTCGTACATGCCGTAAAGAATACGGCGATGGACGGGCTTCAGGCCGTCGCGTACATCCGGCAATGCTCTGCCGATAATGACAGACATCGCATAGTCGAGATACGAGCGCCGCATCTCATCTTCGATGTTTATCTGATCGCGTTCTAATATTGAATCCATTGGGTTTACTTAACTGGCTGTTTCGTCAAATCCTTCAAAAACGGGGTAAAATAGAGGTTTTTGTGAAGAAAAAACTGTGGCAACATCCGTCGCTTATATGGTATATTTATTTTACAGGCGGCGGTCTCAAACCGCAACCAACCACCGCCTTCCGTTCAGACTCGCTTTTCCTTACAAACCTCCATTCCGAATTCCTACCCCCGCAGGAAGCTAATTTAAATTGATGCCCGACATAGCAACACTCGATCAAGATTCGCGCCGGATACAACGCTATGCCCTCGCTTTGCCGACAAGGATCGAGGTCAAGGTGGATAAAAAATTCTCCTGGAGCGAGATAACCCGTCTCGAAGATATTTCGGCATTCGGCGCGGCATTCAGTCTAAAACGGCCGGTCAAACGGGGCCGATTGCTCATGATAAGCCTACCTATGCCGCGGCAGCTCCGATGTTACGACTATCTTGAACCGCAATACCGCATTTGGGGCCTTGTCCGCAGATGTCTCGCACTTGGAACCGATCCGGCAGCCCAAACCTATGCAGTCGGCATTGCCTTCGTTGGGAAGAATCCGCCGCAGGCATATCTCGACAATCCGTCTAAGCTGTACGACATTACGGAGCGGGAAGACGGAGGGTTATGGCAGCTTCGCGAGATGGAAGACAACCCCGACGAGTCGGACCTTCCGGTATATCTCCGCAGGCATACTCGGTTCGCGATACCAGAGACCCTTATTATCGAATTACTGGACGAGAATGGCGACGTCGCCGCAAGCGAAGCAACGGTTTCCGAAGATCTAAGCCTTGGTGGCGCAGCCGTGTTCACGTCGTTCGACGTTGAACCTGGAACCTTTTTACGGGTCAAAAGCGATAGGCATGATCTTTCGATCATTTCGATAGTTCGCGGAAAACGGACCGGACAGGACGGGATCGTCCGATTACATATTGAGTTCATCGACAATTTTTTCCCATTGGAGGGAATCGAATAATTTTTCTTACCGATTATCGGGGGGTTTATGATGTCAATCGATACAGCTATTGTTAACGAAATTGAGAATTCGGAGTCCGAATCGATCATTGCAGTGGTCAGCGGTGTAAGTGCCGATGGCGAAGATTGGAAGGAAGACGCCGAGGTGCTAAATTATGCGTCCAACGGGTTCGGATTCTATTTGGACCGTGAGTGTGGTGTTGGAAATCTCGTCTCAATAACAATGCAGATGCCACCGCATCTTCGTTGTTACGACCATGATGAAGAGTTTTACCGTGTTTGGGGAATCATTCAGAATTGCAGTGCAATTTCAGGGGACGGATCGCATCTTTATCAGATAGCAGCAGCCTTCATCGGACGCGAGCCGCCAGATTCTTACGGCGAAGACCCGCTGCAGAATTATCGTATTTGCGGAGTGACTGGCGAAGGCCTGTGGAAGGTTACGGAGTCCAATTCAAAATTCGTACAGCGCCAGGAGCTGCGATACTGGCATAAGGTCGAACTCTACCTGGTTCTCGTCGGGGAGAAACGGGGGACGTTGGGCGGCGAGCGGATATTAACGGAAAATGTAAGTAAAACCGGCGCGGCACTTATCACCAATCTTCAATTGAACGTCACTGATCGTATAAAACTCATCTCCGAGGAATTCGACTTTTCGAGCCATGCGACCGTCTGCAACGTCGAGAGTCTTGATGATGGCAAAATGCGAGCGCATTTGAAATTTATCGACGGACAATTCCCAGTCGAAAAGCTTCGGACGGAAAGAAGAAAGCGAAGGCGTTAATACTTGGGGCTGGGCTGTGGCGGAGGTTTAACGAAGACCTCCGGATGATTCCGTCGAAGCGTCCTCAGCTGACGAAGCTGCTCAGGCGTGAGCATGCTCGGATCTATCGGCACATTGGGTCTTTGAACGTTCGGCGGAAATTGCTTGTTCAGCGGAAAGGCACCTTGAGGCGTAAAGATCATGCCGTTTGCTATTTTCACGTTCCCCGCGGTGAGAGACTTGCCGTTTATAACGATCTTTTCGCCTTGATCCTCGAAAACAAAATCATCGTTCGAGTTCGAATGCGTGGCGGTGTTCGCGGCGGGCTTTGCCGCGGCGGTCCGCTTATCGGTTGTCGCCGATCGTCCTTCGGGCGCGCCTGCCACCGTCGAGGTTGCGTCGCTGTTCGACGACGTCTCGGCGACAGAAATATTAGTAGCAGGTTCTTCGGCTGCCTGGCTTTCGACCTTCTGAGTCTCGTTTACGACCGGAGTCGCACCGAACCAATTTTCTCTGAATCCGTAAAGCCCGATCGACGCTGCGCATACCGCGAGCGCCCCAAAAATCCCAGCTAGAACGTATCTCAACCGCCGCTTCTGGGTGTTTGGGGAAGCAGTCGAGATTGCAACATGTTCGCCGTTGGACCTCGCATCCCGGATAGACGTCACTTGCGACCGACCGTCGGGCAGCAGCTGCGTAACTGCTTCTTGTCCGCCGCGTGCCCAGGTATAATCCGGATTCGCCACCGTCGGCGCGCCGGAGATCGACCCGTCCGTTTGGCTCGGAAATGCCGGCGAGCTTAGATTTAACTGTCCCGAATATCGATCAAATTCGCGCAGCCGGTTACGCAGATCTAACGCCGACGTCGGCCGGCGCGCTGCGGTGAGATCAAGCGAATTATGAAGGACCGCCGCGATCCCGACTGGTATTGCGGGGTTTACAGATGTCGCCGGAAGGAGCGGATCAGGCTGATTGCTAAGAACCGCCATCGCTCGCGTCAGGGCGTCTTCCGGCGGGGCGCCGGTGATGAGGTGGTAGACAGTTGCCGATAGAGAGTACAGATCGCTCCGCGGATCCGTGCCGGTTCCCTGTATCTGCTCGAGCGATGCGTAATTTCGCGAATAACCGAAAATGCTTTTCGCAGCGGTCAGATTTCCCGCATCCGTCACGTTTCCTTTTGCGAGTCCGAAATCCAATAGGATAACCTGGCCTTTTGGGGTTACCTTCAGGTTCTGAGGCTTGATGTCCCGATGGATTACCGGGTTTTCCTGATTGTGCAGATAGTCTAACGCGTCAAGGATCTGATCGGCCCAATTCAACACTTGTTCGTACTGAAACGGTTTGCCCTGCCGTTCAAGCGTCTGCATCAGGTCGTCGCCCGGCACATATTCCATCACCAGGAACTGGCCTTCGTCTTCAAGAAAATGATCGCTTACGCGCGGCAATGCAGAATGCTTGAGGCTGTTCAGAAGGCGTGCCTCGCGTTCGAGCGCTTTGCGGAAACCATCGTTCATGCAAAGCGTTTCTTTGATCGCGACCGTGCTGTTAAAACGTTCATCGTTCGCCAAATAAACGGCACCCATTCCGCCTTGCCCGATCAGTTTATCGATGCGGTAACGCTGCTGTAAAAATGCTCCGGACTCGATCATAGCTCTAAGTTGTACGGTATTTGTTGCCGTTTAGTTTACATCAGTTGTGCCGAAAGATTTATTCGGCGTGCCACGCGGCCGTCATATCGCACCAGATCGCAAGGCCTTTCCATTCGCCGAATTTCGAGTACCGTTTGTCGATCTTCTTATCCGAACATTTCCTGCCGCCATTATGCTTTTTGTAGAACTGTGCTCGTAGCCACGAATCCAGTGCAAGCCCGTCATACCTCGCGAGCAGTTTCAGCAGATTTTCTGCAGCGTAATCGCCTATGCCTTTCACGCTTTTGATCTGCTTTTTCAATTCCAGTGTTGGAAGCTCGGAATTCATCCACGATTCCGGGTCCAGCTTTTTGGACGCAACTGCCTCCGCAAGTTCCACAAAATATGCCGAACGGTAACCCGCGCGGACCTCATTGCGGTAAAACTTCTCATCCTGCTTCGCCATATCATCGGGAGTCGGAAACGCGGAATTTCCGGAATTCGATCTCTCGCCAAGCAGGTTTACAAGATTTGCGACCATATTTTTCGTCAAGCCCCAAGAGCAATTTGTCGTGCACATCGTTTTTACGAGATCTTCGAAAACGGTCGGCGAGCGAAGCAACCGCCCGGCACCGCGGCTTCGAACCCATTCGAATCCGTCTTTGCCGCAAAACTCGCTGTAAAATTCCTCCAGATCGTCGTCTAACCTAAAAATGTGCCGCACCTTCGCAGGTATCGCGCTTTCTTCCGAAACTGGCCGGTCCAAAACGATTTTCAGCCCTGCTTTTGAATGACTCACGGACGCATTTACAACCTTTCCGCCCTCGAGAAAGGCGTATTCCAACGTAGATTTCGGCTCATCGAACTGAAACGGCAGCAGGTCGTACCAACCATGGCTTTGGACGGTAAGCTGGAAATTGAAGCTTGGCTCTGTCTTGATCGTCCTTGTTTTCCACATCGAATTCGATAATAATTGCACGCAGTAGGCTTTACAAATCTTTGCAATTTATCGTCTAAATCCGTTTCATTTCCGTCTTAATGCTGTCGAACAACCGGCAGATCACGCTGAAATATAAATTTTTCCATTTATTAGCAGTTTGATCATATTAGCGACTTAAATATCCTTAATGGTCGATTCTCCTGGTTGTACCGGCCAAAAAGCACTTGTTATTTACAATTTGTTCCTTTGCTCGTCGGAGGAGATACGATTATGCACCGCGTTACCTCGCGAAAGCTGCTCTGGTTTATTTCGGCCGCGTTTTCCCTGACCTTTTTCGCCGTCAATATATTTTCTCAGCTCGATCCCGACCCGAATTCGCCGGAACCGGTCTTGTTGACGCTCAAAGACAACCCACGGGCATTGGCTAGCTCGGAAAAAGCCACCATCGACCCGCGAAGGCCGCCGAAGTCGGTTGACGACTTCGAATCCGGCAAACGTGTGGTCCTCTACGCGATGAATTTTGATTTTCTTCCGGGCGAAGGAGCAAATTCCCTGCGGGTCTATGGGGTCGATGACAATGGACATCAATTCCGCTTTCCCGTGCTCGACGCCGCGCCCATAAGATCGGCGGAAAATGTTTATGCTGTGACGATCTCGCTTAAAGATGAGATCGGTTACTGGCAGCAGCCCGATTCCGGCAGCCTCGAGATGTATTTGACATGGCGCGGGCTTTCCAGCAATCGCGTCATCTTCAGCTACGGCGGCCGGGGCAGTTGGAAGGGCGATTCCGATCTAAAGCCGATGAGCTATGCATCCGCTCTGAAACAGCAGACGAGGAATTCGGAAGACGCGAATTCTCCGGAATACGTTGGCTACAAATGGTCGAGCGACCGCATGCGTTTCCTCCAGCAAGCGACCTTCGGAGCGACACCGGACCTGGACTATAAGATTCGGCGCGAAGGTATCCGTTCTTACCTGTCACAGCAGTTCGACGCGGTCTATCCTTCAGCGTCGAACCCATACCCGAACATACCCTTAAAAAATACGGATTCGGGAAATGTAACTAACGGCTGCGGTATGTTTACGGGGACCGAACTGAGTATCTGCATCCGTGATCATTACACGATGTACCCGATACAGACGTGGCATTTCCGCGAAGCTTTCTACGGCACGCCGCAGCTCCGTCATAAGATCGCATGGGCACTTTCGCAGATCTGGGTCATATCAGGCGTGGATACGCAGCAGTCGAGCTGGATGATCACTTATCATCAACAACTTTCGAAAAATGCTTTCGGTAATTTTCGACAGTTAATGAAAGACATCACCCTCAATCCGGGAATGGGAAATTACCTGGACATGATGCGGAGCACCAAGAACAATCCGAACGAAAACTACCCGCGCGAGATCCTTCAGCTTTTCACCGTCGGATTGTTTTTGCTCAACCAGGACGGAACGTTTCAGCTAGACGGTCAGGGGAACCCGATCCCGACTTACGATCAGAACACGATCAACAATTTCACAAAAGTTTTCACCGGATGGCGCGATTGCAACGCGCCGCCGCCGGCAACAACTTGCCCGAACATCATCGTCGGTTTGGTCGACTATAAAGACCCGATGTTGTTGATCCCGGGTAATCATGACGTCACGGCAAAAACGCTATTCAATTATCCGGGCGCTCCGTTTTCCTCGATCCCGGCTTGCGTCGGATGCAACAACGCTGCTATCACGACGTATGCGAACAACTCACTCGACCAAACACTCGACAATATCTTTAACCATCCGAATGTCGGGCCCTACGTTAGCAAGCTTTTGATCCAGCATCTGGTCACAAGCGATCCGACACCGGCATATGTCGGCCGAGTCGCTGCTATCTTCAATAACAATGGTGCGGGCGTTCGCGGTGACATGAAGTCCGTGATCCGAGCGATCTTGCTCGACCCCGAAGCACGCGGCGACGTTAAGAGCGATCCGAATTACGGCAAGCTTCGCGAGCCCGTTCAGCTTATGACGAACGCGTTAAAGGCAATGAATGTTAAATCGTTCGATCTGACGCAGCAAAGTGACGGAGCGGTTCAAGACCTGGCGGCTGGTATGGCACAAAACCCATATAATGCCCCGACCGTCTTCAATTATTATTCTCCGGATTTTGTGATTCCTGGAACGACACTGCTTGGCCCCGAATTTGGGATCATGACCACCGGAACGGCGATCGCTCGTGCAAACTTCGCGAATACGATGATCTTTACTGGTCGCCCGACAAGTCAGGACCGGCCGCTAGGCACAAAGCCGGATATTGCCGAATACGTCGGGGCCGCTACGGCGGACACGACAGGTAACCAACTCCTGGACATGATCAATCAACGGTTTATGAACAATCAGATGTCCGCTGCGATGCGGACCAAGATCCTTACTGCCGTTACCGCGATCGCAAGCAGCAACCCTACACTCCGTGCCCAAAACGCACTTTATCTTGTAACGACTTCGTCGCAATATCAGGTTCAACGGTGACATCAATGGAAGAATCAAGACGCGAATTTTTGAAAAAGTCCTGCTGTGCCCTGAGTATGACGGCACTGGCAACTCAAATGGCGCATCTCGGCACAATGAGCGCCCTTGCACAAAAGGTGATCGACTCAGAACCGCGATCCGAGGGCGGTGAGAATTACAAAGCGCTTGTGCTGGTGTTCCTTTCCGGCGGTGTTGACGGAATGAACCTTGTTATCCCTAACCACAGTAACGGGACAGATTTTACGTACGACATGTACGCCGCCGAACGTGCTGCATCGACATTAGCCATTCCGCAGCCGTCCCTTCTGCCGATCACGGTACCGACGATCAACGGTTGGTCGTTCGGCCTGAACCCGGGATTCGGCGACCAAACGGGGTCAGGTGGAAACGCCGGCATCCATCCGCTTTGGGCAGCGGGCAAGCTGGCTGTTTTGCCAAATGTCGGCAGCCTTGTCAGGCCTATGACCAAGACGCAGTATCAGAATGGCTCGATCCAAAAGCCTTACCAGCTTTTCTCGCATTCCGATCAGGTTTCGATCAATCAGTCGAGTGTTGCAAACACACAGGCTTTCACTGGATGGGGCGGACGCGTCTCGGACAAAATGACTACCGGCAACAACCCGCAGGGCCTCATTCCGATGGTCACGTCCATTTCCGGCGCTCAACTGTTCACGTCCGGCCAGGCGACGTTGCCCATGGCGATCGCCAATGCCGGAACTTCACTCTCAAACGTATTGAATCCTTCTGGCCTGAGCGGAGCATCGAATGCTGCCAAACTTACCGCGTTTAACGAGCTTCGCACGGTGGACTTAAGTTCAAACTATGTGGCCTCCGCCAGCCACGTCACCGATCTGGCAATGCAGGCAAACGCCGCACTTCAAACGTCGTTCACCGACCCGACCGGTTTTCCGAATTCCAATATCGGACTGCAGCTAAAACAGGTTGCAAGACTGATTCAACGGCGCTTGGACCTGAACATAAATCGGCAGATCTTCTACGTACAGCTTGGCGGATTTGATACTCACAATAACGAACTTACAAGTCATACGACCCTGATCACGCAGCTTAGCCAGGCGTTACGTGCATTTTACGACAATATGGTCTCCCAGGGAGTCTCGGACAACGTCACAACGTTCACGCTTTCGGATTTTGGGCGCACGTTCAATCCAGCTGGCTCGGGTGCTGCGGCGGGGACAGACCATGCTTGGGGAAACGTTGCTTTTGTTATGGGCGGCTCTGTACTCGGCGGAGATTTCTACGGCATTGACGGTCCGAACGGAACTCAATATCCGACGTTGATCAAAGGAACGGGCGGACCGAACGATACCGATAGCGGCACCGGCGCTCGCGGACGTTGGATCCCGACAACTGCGACCGATCAATACGCAGCCACCTTGGCGCGATGGTTCGGTTTACTCGATTCGGATCAACAGGCGGTTTTTCCGAATATCAACAATTTCACGACCTCGAACCTTGGGTTTATGGGCTAGCAAAGATCCAAATCAACAAAAGAGGAGCAGGCCGAAGCCTGCTCTTATTTTTTTAACCAACGGGCCGAGATGTCTGCCGCTCGGGGCACGAGGGTTCCCCGTATTTACGGCTTGCCTTTTCCTTTTCCCTGTCCTTTGCCTTGGCCTTGGCCTTGGCCTTGGCCTTGGCCTTTGTCTTGATGGCCTTTTCCGCCTCCGTTCCCTTGTTCGCCTTGCTCGGACTTTTGAGGCTTCCCATGGTCTTTGCCGGGATTTCCCGCGTTGTTCATCTTTTCAGGATTGCCTCGTTCACTTCTGTCGCCGCCGTCCATCTTTTTCGCCTGTCCTGGCGGAAGTTCCGATTTGCCGGGCTTATTGGCTCGCACGTGTTCCCATTTTCGCTGGTTATTCTTCCAGAAATCCGCTTGTTCCTTTGTTGGTTTGACCATACGAGCTTTTAACCAACCTAAGTGCAGGCCGTTGTTTGGCGATTTAATTCTTATTCGCTCGAGATAAGCGGGTGATGCTGAATATACCAACATCGGTTGCGGGTAAAGCTGTTCGATACGGCTAACGTAAATGGGCCGATCTACGACCTCATAAGCCGTGTAGCCGGCAGGATAATTGTTGTAATAGTACGGCGAACGGTAATAAGTTTGCCGCGGGCTAAAAAGCAAACTAGCGATCGAAATCGCTTGATCGAGCCAGTTCGTTTCGTAATGATAATTGTCGCCGTAGATCTGGTTATTGCCGGTTACCAACACACGGGCGCCCGGATAATTCAGATCATCGCGGTAGAAAACCACATTGCCGAGTTCTTGTCTCTGGTCTGGGCCATAGCTCGCGTATAACGAAAGCCCCCGCGAATAATCGTCACGATCCTGATACTCATCGACGCTGATGTAATCGACGTAGCCATCGCCATTCAAGTCAAGATTGTTGATCCCGCCGGGCTCGTTCAAGTACCTTTCGAATTCCTCCGGAGTTTTAGAGCGTCGGATCACGTTGCCGACGCGCTGCAGGTCAAAATTCTCCTTTGCCCAATAATCGCCCTCTTCATTGTACGGAGAGGCCTCGGCCAACGCAGTGTTCGCATTATCTGGATACGGATTAGGGTTCGTCGCCTGCGGCGGTTGCTGCTGATTACAGGCGGCTGCAAACAGTCCAATTAGTGTGTTTAGTGCAATTAGTTTGATGATCTTCATGTCAAAACCTTCCTTTTCTTCCGCAGTATCTATAAACCGTACCCTCATTGACGTTTTGATTCTGTATCGTGAGAGACCCTTGACATTCTGTACCGTCCATGCTACATTGTTGCACTGCCAGATCGGGAGACGAGCATCTCCTCTCGATCTTTGACAACGTAGAAGGGGTTTTACCGATCTATTGCGGACCTATCCATAATAACGCGTTGGACAATGGGACAGCGGGACAGTGGGACACTATCGATAGTTTAAAGCTAAAATCGGAGACCAGGTGAACCTTCCGAATTATCTTACGTTTGCACGGATAGTCGTCATACCGCTGATCGTCGTGGTTTTGCTGACGCCCGTGGCTGAGAGTTGGCTCGGCGTTAGTGGCTACGCGGCGGCGGTCGTGCTTTTTATTGCTGCATCGATCACCGACATTATTGACGGTCAACTGGCGCGCCGGCGCAACCAGGTCTCGACGCTCGGCAAATTTCTCGATCCGATCGCCGATAAGCTTTTGGTCTCGGCGGCTCTGATCGTGCTCGTCGAAAAACACCTGGCTCCGTCGTGGGCGGTCGTTGTAATAATCGGACGCGAATTCATTATCACCGGGCTTCGGTCGGTTGCCGCTGCTGAGGGAATCGTCATTCAGGCTCAAACGTTCGGCAAGATAAAGATGTGGGCGCAATGTATCGCAGTCGCGGCCCTGTTGATCGCGGCGGCGAACGGCAATCCGCCTGTTTCGAACTTCGGCCAGGATTATCCGGCCTTCCGGTTCTGGGAAGTCGAAGAAGTACGCGTTGCGTTCTCGCACCTTCCGGCGATGTCGTTAACCTCGAATGACTGGAAGGTCTTTGGTTATCTCGTCGGTCGCGGAGCTCTCTGGGTTTCCGTGATCACCGCGGTTTGGTCGATGTATGGATACTTTGCGCTTTTCTTTGGTGCCCGCAGCAAACGCTCGATCGATCAGGCCCAAAATGAAAACGAGACGCGAGATTAAATTCGCGCCTCGTTCGGTTTATAGATCAGTTTTGGTTATTGGACCTCGACGTAATCGCCCGGTTGAATTTCCTGTCCGGTGCGAACCACCACAGCCGTCGCCGTTCGTTCTTTGACATTCAAAACAACAAGCTCGCCGACGACCTTTCGGATCCATTCTGGCCTTGCGGATTTTGCCTCGTGTTGTGAGGCCGTTCCGTTCTGGGCATTATCGCCTCTTCGGCGCGGTGCCGAGTTCGAAAACTTCGAACCTTTGAAGTGGTCACTCGAATAACCGTAGCTTGAAGCTTGTCCAGTTTCGCGGTCTGCCGGCATATGGAGGTTTCCCTCACCCAGCGGTCGGAACACAGTGACATAGTCACCGATCTTCACATTGTCTTCGGCGCCGAGGTCGATATAGACGATCTGGTCGCGGGTGATCAACTCACCATTATCCCGGGTCAGGAACAAGCGGCCGATCGGATTTCCACTCGGATCGCGATACCTGTCTAGCGGCAGTCGGTCTTTATAGAGCGGGCTTACACGAGCCTGGATCGGTTCGACCAGATCCCCGAGAAGAAAATTGTCGCAGGAGGTCTTGATCTTGGCGATCGAGTAATTTTCCTTTACACGCATGACCTCAACAGCTCCGACTTCCTGAACAAAATAACCGAGGGAACCGTCCTTATCAGTGATACTTTTGGACACCTTGCCGCGAGGACGAACGACGGAAAGAATATCACCGGCCTTCAAGCGGGCGCCCCCACCGCTGCTGATGTAAACGACGTTGTTCTGGGAATAGAGGTATTGCTCTTGTTCCTCGTGGCCGCCGACCAACTGGAAACTTGTATTTATCGGCGCCGATTGCACATAGCCTGCACAATAAAGGTTATTCCGTTCTGCAACTGGCATCGGCCGCTGTGTAACACTTTGCACCTGGCCGTTAACCGCGATAGCGGCTGACCCGACCGCGGCGAATGCTAAAAACAAAGCGACACCTCTGACAAAAAAACGATTTGAGCTCACAATTTTCTCCTTAGACCTGAGATGATGTTAGGTCGGAATCTGAAAAGATTTTATGACCGGGAACGTGTTTGCGGTCGCAGACATCAGGATATGCCCGGCATTCAGGCACCTTTTATTTTAGCGTCGCCTCACCAGCGAGTCAACATGTTTTTTTGTTGTTAAACAATCAAAAATTAAAGGTTTATCCGTGATGGGGCGCCAAAATCGATCTGAATTCCTTATATTTCAAGCGGTTTGTTGCGGGCACTTGGGACGTTTTGCTAGTATCTCAATTTGTTTCCCTAGCCGCCTGGGAACATGCCGGTGTAGCTCAGTTGGTAGAGCAGTTGATTTGTAATCATCAGGTCGTAGGTTCGAGTCCTATCACCGGCTCCAATTAAACATAATAGAAACAACGCTTTAGCGATTTTTTCCGCGATCATTAGTGATCGGATCATTTTCCGGCCGACCAGCCGCCGTCAATTTCGAGAGCAGTGCCGGTGATGAATGCCGCCTCGTCGCTTGCAAGGTATAGCACGGCCGCGGCGATCTCTTCCGGTTTCCCCATTCGTCCGATCGCTTGCGTATCGGACATTTCCCTATAGGCCTTTTCGGGATCGGGATATTCGGCGAGCCGCGAGCGAACGAACGGAGTTTCGACACGGCCCGGGCAAACCGCATTTGCGCGAATGCCGTCCTTTGCGTGATCGAGGGCAAGGCTTTTCGTGAATCCAACGACTGCAAACTTTGTCGTACAGTATGCGATCCGTTCACGGATCCCGATAACACCTCCGATCGAAGCGACGTTGACGATCACGCCGTATCGCCGATCGATCATCGGCGCGATAAAGGCCTTTGTCAGGCCAAATGTTCCGAGAACGTTCACCCTGAAAAGACGTTCCAAATCTTCCGTTTCGGTGTTCAGGATCGTCCCGACATGGCCGATCCCGGCGTTATTGACCAGGATATCGAGGTGGGCTCGTTCAGCGTGAATGCGACCGGCAACGGAAGTGCATTCTGCTTGGTCGGCTATATCCAGTAGTGCGAATTCGGCATTACCGCCATCGCTATTGATCTTCGCCGCGACGCGCTCACCCAATTCGGCATTTAAGTCAGCGACGAAGACATACGCTCCTGCGCCTGCAAGCGCGTGAGCGATCGCTTCGCCAATGCCTGAGGCCGCCCCTGTAACAAACGCAGTTTTGCCCGAAAGATCAAACATTCTGTTTCACCGGATTCGAAAGTACACCGAGCCCTTCGATCTCGACTTCGCAAAGATCTCCATCTTGCAGAAATACAGGCGGCTTGCGTGCGAAACCAACGCCGGGCGGCGTGCCGGTTGCGATGATATCGCCGGGCTCGAGCGTGATGGACCTGGATAGGAATTCGATCAACTCTGGGATTCGAAAGATGAGTTCCGCAGTGGTCGAATCCTGCATCGTTTTTCCGTTCAATCGAAATTGAATGCGCAAGTTATGAGGGTCTACAATCTCATCCTTTGTTGCCACAAACTCGCCGAATGGTGCAAATGTGTCACACGATTTTCCACGTTGCCACTGCCCGTCGGTAAACTGAAAATCGCGTGCCGAAATGTCATTGAAATTCGTATAGCCGAAAACATGCTTCATTGCCTCCGCGACAGGAATGTTCTTTCCTCGACGGCCGATCACCACTGCGAGTTCTGCTTCGTAATCGGTTTGCTCACTTCCGGTTGGGATGCCTATCGGCTCGTTCGGCGCGGCGACGGAGGTCACGAATTTCGAGAAAATGATCGGCGATTTAGGAATTTCCATTCCACTTTCGATCGCATGATTTCTGTAATTCAATCCGATACAGATTATCTTTCCAGGTCGTGGGATCGGCGCTTCGAGTTTTACGTCGTTTTTCGATAGCACCGGGAGATTGCCTGAAAAGACTGCCTCTGAGGCAGGTGTGGTGAAATCAGTACTGAGATCGTAACAACGCAAAAGTTCTATCGGCGTGAGGCCCAAGGGTAAAATTGACGGTGTCAGATCGGCGACGTTGTCATCGTCGATCAGCGCGCCGACCCGAAAATGGATCGGCCGTACGCTTGAGTTTGAGAGGTTATTGAACGCAACTAATTTCATCGTGACCTTTGCTTCATCTCAAGTCGAATTGCATCGCAAAGATGGCGAGTGCCATTATTCTGCATAAGCAGCAAAAAGTGTTTCAAAGCTACCTAATACGGGATTTCGGGCTTCCGGGAATCTGTCGGATCGGCCCATCGATTATTCGGCACGGTCGGCGTCCAGCCGGGCCTTAATGGGTCCTGATCGTACGAGTATCCGCCGAGACGCTTGTATAGTTCGGCATACTCAGCGACTTTGTCGCGATCGAGTTTCACACCCAGCCCCGGTCCGTCGGGTACGCGGATCTTTCCGTTCTCATATTTCATCAAACCGCCTTCGATGATGTCGTCGGTCAGGTGATGATAATGTGCGTCGGCGGCGTACGCGAGATTCGGTATCACGGCACCGAGATGTAGCATTGTCGCCAGTTGAATGCCGAGCTCGCCGGATGAGTGGACAGCTACACCAAGCTGGAACGTTTCGCAGACTCCCGCGGCTTTCACGCACTGTCTGATCCCACCCCAGAACGTGGTGTCGAGCAGGATCACGTCACACGCAGTATCCAAAACATTCGCAGCGAGCTGTTCGAAATTTACAACGACGGTATTGGTCGCGAGCGGCATTCGAACTTTCTCGCGCGTTCGGCGCATACCGTGCAAACCAAAAACCGGGTCTTCTAAATAATCGTTGTTAATGTCTTCGATCTGCTGTCCGAACCAGATAGCTTGTTCCGTCGACCACGCGGCGTTCGGATCGAACCGGAACGAATCGCCGCTACGAGTGTTTGTCCCAAGCTCCGTAGCGAGGGCTCGATAACACTCAAGCTCGTACACCGGATCGAACACGCCGCCCTTCAGTTTATGCGACGTAAATCCGTGTTTCGATTTCAGATCTCTCGCGTGTGCGACAAGTTGCTCGACAGTGCGGACCTCGCCGCCGCCGTCTTTCGGATTCGGATAACGGAAAAAAAGATATGACGCGAAACTGACTTCGTCCTGCAGTTTTCCCCCGAGAATGTCATAGACGGGAACATTCCACTTCTGCCCGATGATGTCGAGACACGCGAACTCAAGAGCCGCGAGGATCTGCGTTCGGTTGTTGTAGAGCGACGCTGTCGGATTCGCGATCTTGAATCGCATCTCTTCGAGACGGGCCGGATCGTGACCCACAAGATAGGATTTCATTGCGCGGAAAACTGCCGCGGCCGATTCGCCGCCGCCGCCCATCTCGCCCAGGCCTACAATGCCCTCGTCAGTCTCGACCTCGACTATCGTCCGAACGAATCTTCCCCAATGACAGCCGGCAGCATGCCGAAGCGGCGCCTCGAGCGGAACCGTTATCGTGGTTGCCTTTATGTCAGTGATCTTCATTGGGTGACTTTGTTCTCTTTCAAAAACTTCCAGATCTCGTCAAAACCTGTTATGTAATCCGATTGCGCAAACATACCATGGCCACCGCCTTTTATCGTCACCAGTTTGTTTACGTCACCCGATATGGTCAGCGCATCATGAAGTCGAGTTGCTTGCGTGTACGGTACGACGTCGTCCTTGTCGCCATGGATCGTAATGATCGGCGGAAGTCCGGGCCGAACATATGTCAGCGGCGAAACGCTCTTTGCAACCTCCGCCGCATTCGGCATCGCACCCATCCACATCGCGGCGTAGTTTTTCAGATTCGGGCCTGCGATCAGATCGTTGACGTCGCTGATGCCGTACCAATTGACGATCGCCGCGACCTTCATGGGAACGTCGCCATACTGGGCGCCGGCGTAGCAGCGGTTATCTAAAGGCGTGCCGTCAGGCAGCATTCCGGTAATGAGTGATAGATGTCCTCCGGCTGAATTCCCGGTTAAAACGATCTTTGTCGTATCGAATTTCCACTGAGCTGCATTTCGGTATATCCAACGCAATGCGCAGCGCGTATCTTCGACCGACCCGGGTGCAAGCGAATTGCCCGCCATACGGTATTCCACATTTACTGCGCGCCAACCACGTTCCAGGTACGGCAGAAGTTGGTAAACCGCACCTTCTTTTGAGCCAAATATCCAACCGCCGCCGTGAATATAAACCACTACCGGCGTCGGGTTCGGATTGTCACGCGGGTACCAAATGTCGAGCTTAAGCGGAGTGTTATTTGCGCTGCCGTAGACAACATCCGGCTGCATCCAGTACCGGTCAGCGATCTGAAGGAGCGAAGGGGTAGTCGCCTGCTGTGCGAAAAACTGCGAACAAAGTAAGAAAATCGAAAGGACAAGGACGATCGTTTTCATAAGCCTTTTTATGCTGCGCGAACGCCGCTTTTATCCGCAATGAAATGCTTTCCCTGATAATTGATGTTTCGAAGCTCGGCCCTCGGATCGAAGTTTCCAAATTGGGGATTAGCGGTGATCTTTCCGAATAGGCCCGCGTCAATACCGAAGATTCGATCTACTATCGGCTCGAGATAATTGCATCCCGAAACGCATGCCCAATCGTTGATATAAGGCTGGTCCGAAGTAGATTTCGTCGCACCGCCATTCGGTTCCGGGCCGAGAAACGCTTCCGTAAAATGTGCCTGCGCATACGGCCCCTGCATACTGGTCTTTGCCAGGCCCTTGATCCATTCGAATGCAACGTCAACTTCGCCGGCCGCATATAAACCGCTCAGTGCCAATGCCGGCCAGGAGCAGTATGCACCTGTCCATTGATGATCCGGCCGGATACTGAAAGCAACGTCAAGGTCGCGCGTCGAAAGTGCTCGCATCCATGTCGGCGTTTGAAGCTCGCGTTTGAAGAATTCAACGATCTCCTTTTTTTGGGTCGCTGTCATCATGTCGCCGATGTTCATCAGCGTCGTGCCAAAATCGTAACAATGATGCACTTCGTTGTAGCTGCCGTCAGGCAAACGGCATTTCCAAATGCCTCGTCCAGGAACGTAAAGCTCAAGAACACGCCTGCCGAGTTCGGTCGCTTCGCGTCGATATCCATCGGCCTTCGATCTATCACCTTTGTATTCTGCGAGTTCGGCTGCAAATCTCAAATTATGAACATTGGCGGCGTTTAAACCTGCGACTTCGTGGACATAACTTGAAACGGCTTCAAGAAGATTCGTTACTCCGCCGTAATCGGCAAGTCCGTGCTTATTTGTGTCGAGTTCCCGCCAATGCTCAGCGTACTTGAAAAGATTGTCGATAACTTTTCTTCCGCCGACCCGCTTGTCTAGCCAGGCGCGGTCGCCGGTCCAGCGAAGGTACTCTTTCGCCATCCGCGACATTGCATAATCGTTTACCGAATACCAGGGCCCGACGCCGGCACCTGTCAGAAATTCAGTGCCGAAGTGTTTGTAAACGTCGAGCTCCATCCACGTTTCCATCATGCGACGCAGAATAGCGGGGTCGAGCATCGAAAGCAGCATCGCGCTAAGGCTGATGTCCCAAAGAAATGTCGTCGTTTCCCAGTAACGCGGCATCAGCGTAACGTACGTCGTGCCGTAAACGGAATGAGGCGTCGTTCGGCGAAAGTACAGAGCACTCATCACTGCCGAATGATAAATTCGCTTGACGTTTTCATCCGATGTGACAAGTGTCGGTATGTGTCCGGAAAAGATCTTGTTGCCCGGAGTGAATGCCGGCTTTTGCGACCGCGTCGAAGTTATTGATGATCGAATCGAATTCTTTCTGCACGCCGGCGGCGGTTTCACCCAGCGAATTCACGAACACGATCGTCGCAGACTCACGCGGAGCGAGATCGAATTCGTAGGTTATCCATGACGGAAGAATGCTCGTCGGCTTTGGCGAGGTGCCTTGCAGTACATACGCATCGGAATGGATCGCCTTGCAAAGCACCGCGTTTCTCGCGGTGTCGACCGTTCGGTCGTTGTCGTATTCGCCGGGTGAGTATGCGGCGTTCCACGGCTTTACGCTCTTCGAAGCGCCGCCGTTGATGGCGAGTTTGATCTCGGCCGTGCGGCGTACCTTCGTCATGTTCGATACGGTCAGCTTAACAGCAACCGACATAGTTCGAAACGGAACGATCGTAACGCTCTTCAGCTCAAGCCCCTTGTACAACGATCGACGTTCGACGCGATCGGGCTGCCAAACAAAATCGATCGGCGTTTTTGTCGCCGTGAAATACTCTCCATCAACGTAGAGAACGCCTGTCAAAAGCTCCCCACCCGAACCAAGCGGCGCCACGTTCATTTCTCCTTGAGCAAAAGGCGGAAACGCGATGCTTCTTACCGCGGTAATATCCATCGCCGCTTGGGCGCAGCCCCACTGGTTTGTAAGCCCCGGCCACGCGTACAGATCCAAAAACTTATGAGTCATTGTGATCGAACGCATCGATTCGCAGGTTGGGATGTCAGGTAACGGCGGTGTAGCGGGAGATTCTACGATCAATGCTGCCGCTTCATTTGCGCCGAAACTCGTCAATGCGGGTACGACCGCTGCGGCAGATATCGTCTTTAGGAATTCTCGACGTCGAAGTTTGTCCATCTTTGTCATTCGATCTCGATCCGCACGGTCGCGCATTCATATGGCTTCATTGAAACGCGTAGCGGCGCGATGTCGGTCAATTTTCTAAGTTCGACCGATTCGGTTATGTTCATTACCGACGCCGACTTTACCGTACCCGGCAAGCTCACGGTTACATTAGCCGCACGGCCTGCAAATTCCTGCAGCCTTACGATGAAGATCTTATTTACCTTTGGGCTTAGCGGTGCCGAGGTTACCTCACCGTGGACAGCATTCTCCGTTAGAGTTTTTACTGTCACGATATCTACATTGGGTTGGTCGATCTGGAAAAAACCTTGTGATCTTGTAATCGGAGCGACGGTCGTATATTGAGCAATCAGCGGCACGTTGAATTCAGAACCCATACGCCATCCGCGCACAGGATCGAAAGCGCCGCCGGCAGCCACGGCATATTCAAAGATCATCAGGTCGTCGCGGCCAGGCTCTACGGAAGGGATGTTTATAATTCCTAGATCGTGCGTATCTGCCTGATTTCCCTGCCGAACAGCGCGCGAATAAATTGTTGCCTCAGGAAGTGGAAACTTTCCGGTGTACATTGCTGGAAATTCGGCGGGAGCATTCTGCGGCCGCACCTTTGTCGAGAGGTAACCCGGAAACACCCAATGGAACGCCTGTCGGTGGGCGAGTAATGCCGTTGATTTGCCGTCGGTGAATCCGAACAGATGCTGGGTCGAAACAGAATCTCGTCGTGCGCCGAGCAAGTAATCATCGGGCAACATCTCGAACCAACGCTGGCCGCCGCGAATCACTTTTAAGCCGTCCTTCGAGATATCGAACGGAAATGCGAAATAGTACGAATCATGCCAATTGTTATTACCACCAACGAACGGCATCTTGGTTGGATCGAGTTCATTTCGGATCTCTGCTCGATCCATTTCGTTAAATATAGAAATTCGTGTTAACGGAAACAAGGAACCTTCGCGAACGACTGTGATCTCCGTCATCTGAACGCCCTTTCGCACAGAGATCTTTGGCGCCACAGGATAAAGGACCTTCGAGGCGTCGGGACCTTCGACACGCAGCAGATCATTAAACGGACGTTCGCCGTTTGTATTTACAAGCTCGCGATTTGTGGACTTATCGCGAATACTGCGTATTGTTCCTTCAGCATTGAGTGCAACCGTAAATCTCGAATTATCCGCCGAAAGTCCCGGAGAAGGCTTTAATGTGTTCACCGGCTTTCCCAGGACGGTCGTAATTTCATAGGTAGCATAGCCCATCGAAGGAATGTTTTTCGCTATGAAGACAGCATTACCCTCGGCATCGGTATCGAAGTTCACTGGCGAACCGCTAGCGACTTTGATCGAAACGATCCGTTTACTCGCATCGGGTGGAGCCAGCCGGACAACGTCCGACCGATTCCAGGAAAGCGGGTTGTAGATCAATAGCGGGACCACATCTCTATTTATCGATGGCCGGCGCTCGTCCCAGCGGTTCGGGTCAGCGATCGTTGCAAGCCCCGTTCGAAGCAGGTCATCGGTTTCCGTCTTGGCCTGACTCGTAAATTGAACGTATTCGCGATTCTGTTGACTTAAGGGTTCTTTGCTATTTAACTGTGGCCACCCCGTATTTCCCGCACCGCTATGCTCATCAAATGTGAACATCAGATCGTAGACTTCCGCGAAATTTCCGACCGGCACCGGCAATTTCCGAGTCATGCCGATCGCGCTCCAAAGCGTTTCCGCTGCAGGAGCGTGGTCGTGTACGTAACGGCCCGTCGCGCTGATACGCGGTGATGCTGTTTTTGCCTCGGACCAAAGGCCTGACCACTCGCCTTTGAAAGTTGGGATCTGAGATTCGTATTTAGATTGGATGTGTCTAAAAAATTCGGGCGACGTCGCGATCTTTATCTTTACCTCGTCGTGTTTTGAGTTCCACAACTTTGCCGCACGCTCTAGATTCAACACCGACGTCGGCTCGAGAAAGTCGTGCGCGTACATCGCCATTACGGCGTCGTACTTATAACCCGCCTTGCTGTAGTTATTGAGGAGATCGGTAACGCCGATCTCCATCATCTCGATGTCAGACTTTTTGCCGGCAAGTTCGGGGTTGAACATATCGAACGGCCTGCGATTCGTATACGGATCGACCGAATATGGATCCAGGTAGTACTGTGTAAATGCTTCAACGTACGCACCGCGATTTCCCTGGCTCACCCAAAGAAGCACCTTATTTCCGTCCGGCGCCGCCCAGTAAAATGGAACTTTGCCCGGCGCTAGATCTGTCGCATTTCCTATGAATGTATTAGCACCGACGACCAGATATTTCGTACCGCCACTCGCAAGCATTGAAGCGACCGGCATCGGGTGGCCCGGCACGTCGTTCATGTATGCAACATCGGATGAAATGCCGTAAGAGTTTTGCAGCCTTACAAAATCGTAGTTAAGCCGATTCAGCTCTTCTGCGCCCATGTAATCGGTATGCATACTGCCCCAGGAGGTAGATACAGCGATCTGGCCCGATTTGATAAGCCTAATAAGTCTGTTGATCTTTTCCTGGTCAAGAGGGAGAACTGACGATGGTTTTTTTTGGCGTTTGAGCCATTCATTGATCTGCCATACGCTTTCGATCGTCCATCGAAAGTTTGGGTTTTCCTCGGCAACGCGAATAACCTCGTCGATGTGCCTTGCAGCGCGTTCGCGGATCGCATTTGGAGGTTCTATAAATCCGAAGTCGTAATGTGAGGACGGAACAACGTAGATCGTCTTGATCGTACTTGCAGGCAATTTGCCTTGCCCAGAAGAGTCAAAGCAAAATAATGCGCCAAAGATAAAGATCAAAATCAGAAATCTTGTCCTTTGGCGCATGTTCTTTTTCACCCTTCTGTTTTGTACGTGTTAGAAATTGAACCTAGCCGAGAGCTGGATCTGCCGGGGCCCGCCAAATCCAAGCAAACCGCCCAGGTTATTGCCCACCGTTACAATGCTTTGCCCAAAGAAAGATGGCGGCCGTACCGAGTTTTGATCTGGTTGCGTTAGTCCACCTGAGGGTTCCGCAAAGTTCGCCTTGTTGAAAATATTAAAAATATCAACTCTAAGTTGCAGAGATTTGCTTTCCGAAAATCGAGTTGTCTTGAACACTGAAATATCAAACTGCGTGAAACCTGGTCCGCGAAGCAAGTTTCGACCGGCGTTTCCGTAAGGCCCACTCTGCGGAGCTACAAATGCGTCCGGATTGAACTGGCAGTTCGGTAGGCTATAACCGTTGCAAACGAACCCATTGGGCAACGTTTCATGTGAATCGTACGGATCCACTCCAGGGACGATATCGGGCCTCGGCGAGAACCCGCCAAAGACGCCGCCTTGTGTGGTGATATTTACAGGGAATCCAGTGCGAGCTTGAATGATCGTGCTTACGTTCCAACCCTGCACGAGCCACCTTGGCCCACCGTCGAACCAATCCTGAAATGGAATGTCATAGCCAGCATCGAACGAAAAGTTATGCCGTATGTCCTGATCGCTGCTCGCATGTTCCCGTTCCGGATGTGCCGGATCTTGATAATCGCGGAAAAATCCGACTATATCGTCAGTGGCATGTGCCCAGGTGTAATTTGCGTTAAACCGAACGTTTCTCGACAAATTCCGCTTGAAATTGACCTGAAGGGAATGGTATTCCGAGCTGGGATAGTTTCCAACGAGAAATACGTCACCAAACGCAGACGATAATGGACGGCCCTCGGCCTGTCGATTAATATTCAACGGCGTAACAACGCCGTCCGTAAGAATATCAGTAACACGGTTGGCAACGTAGCCGACCGAAAGCGTTCCAAAGCCGAAATCGTGCTGCAGGTTCAGCGACCAATGTTGCGCCTTACCCGTTTTTAGATTTCGGTCGATGGCGAACGCGCTCCGAACACCGCAGGCAAGGGCGTGGGGATCGACCGGATATCCCCAATTACCCGCCCCACAGAAAAAGAGCCAGGTAATAAAATCGATCGATTGTGTTGGAAATGAGTTTACTTGCGGCGAGCCCCAACTTGCCGGCAGTTCGCGATTGTAAAAAATACCGTATCCGCCACGAAGTACGGTCTTGCCATTGCCGAAAATGTCCCAAGCGAAACCAATTCTCGGTCCGAAATTGTTTCCATCAACGTTATGCACTTTTTCGCCTACAGCGGAAAACGTCAGAGTAACCGGATCAAAATTCTGCAGTAGTCCGTCACGCTCACGGCTCACCGTGCTGACGTCGTATCGGAGCCCGAGATTCAATGAAAGACGAGGATGAACCTTCCAATCGTCCTGTACAAAGAATCCGAAATTTTCGTTCGCATAATGGAGATCAGGACTGCCCGAGCGAGACATTATGAACGGCAGGTTGTTCTGAAGATCGAGCGTGTCCGAACGTATAAGGTCAAGAAACTGCAACGTATCTTGCGAGACCAATTCAGCAGACCGGCGGTTAAGGCGAATGTCCGTGCCGAATTTTATCGAATGATTGTTTTTCACCCATGAAAGGGTGTCAAGAAATTGGTAAACGGCATTCGTTCTGAATTGGTTGAATTGAGCCGGACCGGGATTGGCGATTCCCTGGTCACCGAAAAGGAACGACACAAGCGGCAGTGTTGACGGACCTGCGCCGGCATGTGTTTTATTATGGTTAATTCCGAACGCGGCTTCGTTTACCATGTTCGAATTAAAAATGTAGTTATGCGAAAACTTGAACAGCTGAACCCTTAATGTTCCGTCCGCTGTCTGATCTGTACCGACGCCGTAGGGTGTTTCCGTGTCCGAGTCGTTGATATTATAACGAGCAGAAAATGAGCTTTTCTCTGTGTGGAGAAAATCAAGTTTGAACGATCCGGTATCTTCCCGAAGATTTCCTACCTTTTGCTCCTGATAAATACCTCTGAACGGGTCCGGTAAACCAGTGGCTGGAATAAGTATTGGCGTTGTTGGCAGCGGTAAGGTCGCGATCAGCGGCAGAACCGCCGGGACCGCGGAAGCGCGGAAGAGTTGAGTCGGGACAATTGCAGTCAACAATGTGCCTCGATCCTGCCTAACACCCTCATAGTTTCCAAAGAAGAATACCTTGTCGCGTTTGATAGGCCCGCTAAAGTTTCCGCCAAACTGGTTGAGGCTGAATTCCGATTTTGGGAATCCCGCAGCGTTGTTAAAGAAGTCGTTAGCATCCAATGCTTCGTTTCTGTAAAACTCGAACAGGCTGCCATGAAAATTGTTTGTGCCGGATTTTGTGATCGGATTGATCACAGCGCCGAGGGCCATGCCGTATTGTGCAGAGTAGTTGTTCTCCACAACCTGGATCTCCTGGATGCTGTCCATGCTCACGCGATTTACACGTGATTCGATTCGACCAAGCACGTTGGACGTTCCGTTGAGGTCTACACGACCGGCGTCCATACCGTCGACAAGCACGCTCGAGCCGCCAAACGTGGAAGGAATGCCATTAATGCTCGCATTGAATTGATGACTCGTCTGAACCGAACCGGGTATCGTTGCCAAAAGCTGTGTGAAGTCACGTCCGTTCACCGGATTGTCTGAGATACGGGCCGCGGTGATCGTATCTCCCACCGTTGCCGTTTCGGTATCGACTCGGGTCTCACCTTGAACGTTCACTACTGCGGCGACGCCGGAAACTGCCATCACAACGTTCGCGCGCGCTCGCTCGCCAACAGCGAGCCTAAGATCCTTGATCGACTGAACCTGAAATCCGCTTGCAGCCGCTTCGATCGTATATACACCGGTCGGTAGCGCCACAACATCGTATCGACCGTCAGCATCGGCTTGCACAGTGCGCTTTTCATTAGTTCCCTGATTCGTCACGGTAACGGTTGCATTGGGAACGACCGCTCCATTTTGATCAGTAACGACGCCAGTGATTGAACCGCTGTTCGACTGTGCGGAAACCATCATCGAAAAAAGGAAGGTGATCGAAAGGAGCGAAACCGCCCGCATAAATTTGATTGCTATCATCTGATCCTCCAGAAAATCTATTTGAAACGTGCCCCTTAAACTTTTGTGCATGATGCCTTCACCGGTATGGCGGCGATCGCGGCGAGATCCGGTGTCCATACTCCGTCGACCTTTGGATAATATTTTTCTAAGTTGTCCACCGTCATTGAAACGGTAGGCGTGACGTCGCGTTCGGGAACGTCTTGCCCGTCAAACAATTTCACCACGCCGTCAATACAGCGGAGTCCGACATATTCGGGAAACATTGCCTGGCTTACTTTCAGCGCTTCGCGCCGCATCATCCATTCTTTTTCGTGCTCGCCCGAAAGGCCGAAGCCCGCAACGGTTACGGTGTTTTCATCAAATCCCGCGTCGAGATAACCTCTAAATGCTCCTTGCGCTGTTTCGTCGTCCATTGCAAAGATGACATCGATATCACCGACATTAGCCAACGTTTCTCTGGCTATCTTTTGAGCGATAGACGGTGTCGCTTCGCCGTTGATCGAGGCAGCTACGATCGCATTCGACTGAACGCTTCGAACGCCATCAACAAATCCTTCGCTTCGGAGTAGGCACGGTCGAAGCCAAGGTAACCCCACGTCAAGAATTCGAAGCGGCGTGCCATCTTCTTGTCTGACGTTATTTCCCACCCAGACGCCGAGATCGTACCCGGCGTCGTAATCACAGATCGCCACCATCGTCGACATTCCCTCGACCGGGTTAGCTTCGACCACGACAGGCACCTTCGCTTCGGCCGCGATTTTCAAAATCTCCTCGAGGCCTGAAGTATTCGCCGGTGTCAACACGACAGCATCGACTCGATTTACAAGTTCCCGGGCTTGGGCGATCTGATTTTCGACCGAAAGATTTGCATCCAGTACTTCTAACTGGATCCCGTACTGAGCACCGCGACGCTTCATTATTTCGATCACGATCTGATACCAGATATGGAAGCTGTAATTGGTGAGATACCCGACCTTCGCAGGTTTCCTTGATGATTCGACCAAAGGTACCGCGCTCAGCGCGGCGTCTAAACCCGGTGGCGGCTCATAATTAGCTGCCGGCGGATGTGCTTCTGCTGCTGTATTACCCATATTTCCTCTTAATATTTCTCAGGCTGTTTGTGGCACGCCTCCGATCTGTGTTAACAGTCCACCGTCAACCGTCCATACCGCGCCGGTTACGAACGAAGCGCTTTCGTGTGTTAAAAAGACCGCGACCTCAGCGATCTCTCGCGGTTGCGCGACACGTCCGAGCGGATGCATGGCATTACACGCGTCGTAAACCGATTGCGGATCCGGATCAAGCGACGCGGCCCATTTCAACATCGGGGTATCTACCGTTCCGGGACAAACGGCATTCACGCGAACGCCATTTTTTGCAAAATCCATTGCCATCGAACGTGTTAGCCCGATGAGGCCGTGTTTACTTACAGTGTATGCAAGTACGTTCTGCTGGCTTGCCAATGCCTGTACGGACGAGACATTCACGATCGAACCGCCGTTTTTCAATATATGCGGCAGACAGGCCCGGGCGGCATTCCATGCACCTTTCAGATTTACGCCCAGAACCTGATCCCACTCCGAGTCTTCAGTCGTCAGCGCCGTGCCGTATCGTTGAATTCCGGCGCTTACGACCAATGAATACAGCGAACCGAATATCGAGACCGCATCTTCGACTGCATCTTCTAATTTGTCAAAGTTGCTGACATCCGCCTTCCGAAACAAAGCTTTGCCGCCTTTATTTTCGATGGACACACACGTTTCCTTGCCAGCGTTTTCGTCCCAATCAATGATCAAAACCGAAGCCCCGCGCTCGGCGAATATTTCACAAACCGCGCGGCCAATACCCATGGCGCCGCCGGTAACGGCTACCGATTTTCCGTCAAACCTCAAGCAGCCTCCTCTACCGAGCCTAATTCATCCGATTGTTCCAGGTAATTCTGTTCGTCTTCTGACGATGGTTTCGCAGGCGGCGGCAATGTTTTATACCATGTGAAATACAGGACGATGACGCATATCAATGTTGTTCCAAGTAACGCAAAGCCGACGTTGAGACGATGCAAGATCAAATAGAGCATCGACACATAAAGAGCCGTTATCCCGATCATCGCTACCAGCGTGTTAAAAAACTCGACCGAGAACGGCAACTTTTTCTTGAAACCAGGATCTTCGACCAATATGTCTTCCTTTACCGGTGCCCAAAAACCAGCGGGCTGTACCTTGCGATAAAAATTACTAAGGGTTTTTTTATCCGTGGGTCGGGTTAGCAATGAAACCGTGATCGTAAGCAGTGTCGACGTCAGCGCGATGACGGGAAATCCGATATAAAGCGGCAGCGGCTGGTCGAAAACAAACTGGTCTAAAAATACCTGGCCCAGGGATAAGGCCATTCCACCGAAAACACCGGCCGCGTAACCTTGGCCGTTGAGCCGCCACCAATACCAGCGAAGAACGTTCGGCGGCAGGATTCCCGCGGCGAGGGTCCCAAATATCCAGAGAAAGGCGGTGTTGATCGATGAACCGAAGATCGAAATTATCAAACCCGTAAGAATCAGGAGCGCTGAAGAAACATAACTCACGCGAACGAGTTGTTTATTTTCAGCTTCGGGATTGATGTATCGCTGGTAAATGTCTTTTACGAGATATGCGGCGCCGCCATTCACGGTTGAACTGAATGTCGCCAGAAAACCGGATAAAAGTGCGGCAAGCATAAAACCGACGACACCGATCGGCAACATTGAACCTATGATCAAGGGCAAGGCCGTCTCCGGGTCGGCTCGAAGCTTGTCATCCAAAGCTGCGTTTCCGATGCCGATGATCGCCATTACGGCGATCGCCATTGCAAAGCACCACCGTACCGTGTGGATCGCGCCCCACAACGCACCGAGTTTTGAGGCATCGCGCTCATCCTTCGCCGCCAGGAATCTTTGGAAATCGTAAAGCTGCTCGGGACCGCTCAAACAAAGCAAGAGCCCCTTTGCAACCCAGACCGCGACCAAAGCGCCGAACAATGAGTAGTCAGTTCCCCCGGAAACCAGCCCTTGAAAAGCTTCCGGCCGCCAGGACGGCCAAATGTCACCCCAACCGGCCGGAATTTTTGACGCAAATGCGTCCGCGTTAAAATGTGTGTAACCGATCACCGCAAACGCGATGGCGCCTGCGCTCAGCACGATCGTCTGAACTATCTCTACCCGGACGATCCCGTGAAAACCGCCCAGCACGACGTAAGCACCAGTAATCCCCAGGATAAGAAATGCACAAACGTTGGGCGAAAAGGGGAGAAAGATCGCTCCAAATTTACCCATGCCGATCGCGCCGTAACCTAACAACGCGGTGATCGTAAGAATTGCAAACAAAGTATAGGACAACCTTGCGATGTCCCCCGCCTTACCGCTTCCGAATCGTGTCCGCATCCATTCCGCGCCGGTCATAGCGTCCGAACGACGGATCCACTTGCCCATGTAAGCGAGGTAAAACGCGGTGATAGGAAAACCCCAAAGCATGTGAACCCACATGCCTTTAAGCCCAAGCGCGATAAACGTGGAAACGATCCACATCGTGCCTGTGATATCGAAATAGCTGGACGAACCTGACATTGCAAGCGCCCACCAGGGCAACTGGCGGCCTCCGAGAAAATAGGAGGCCATGCCCTTCGCCGCCTTTCGCTTCATCGCGAAACCGATCGCCATTATGCAGGCGAGGTAGAGCACGACTATGACTTGATCTACGACAGACAGGTTCATAAACAACCAGCCGGGTACAAAATTATGATTCGAATCTACAGGGACCTTTCGGCAAAAGAACTTCGAGGGAATACTTTTTCTTTAGCCAAGATTAAGTGATTTGTAACATCGAATTAAGTTCTTGTCAATCGAATTCGTTTAGAAATAATTCTGTAGGGCGATTGGAATGGTTCCGAACAGGCTGGGACGCTGAACGCTCGCCGGCCGAATATCGATACGCGCGACTTCGGGGATAATATACTGGCTCTTTACCCGCTCTTTGATCACGGGTTCCAACAAAGACCAGGCTGCCGCGATCTCGCCGCCGATAACGATCGATTCCGGGCTTAGCCCGTGTGCAAGGCTTGCGATCCCGTCGCCAAGATACTCGGCGGTGGCGATTATCGCGGCAACCGCTTTCGCTTCACCGCGATTTGCTTGCGCAATAATATCGGTCATCGACGTCGTTATCGAACCGTTCTTATTGCTCATCAAACGGTGATAGCGCGCGATCGTTGCGCTTTCCGATGCGAGTGTTTCCCAACAGCCCTTTCGGCCGCAGGAACACAGCTCGCCGTTCGGCTCGATACACATATGTCCGAAGCCGCCCATGCCGATCTTTGAGCCGACATGGAGCTCACCGTTGATTATCAGCCCGCACCCGAGACCGTCAACAACGAGGATATAAACAAGTGTCTTTATCTTGATCTCATTCAGCGGTCCATACCAAAGTTCGGAATATGCTGCCGCATTTGCGTCATTTTCGACAAAAACAGGCAGATCAAGCTTTGCTTCAAGTAAGGCCTTTAGTGGCAGGTCTTTCCACCCGAGATTCGGCGAGACGGCAACCTCGCCAGTTTCTCGTCGAATCAACCCGGGAATGCTTACGCCAACTCCGGCGAATTTCGCACGGCCGTATTCGCCTTTGATAAGTTTGATGATCTCATCGGCAAGCTTCTCGATGAACTCACGCGGATCACCATCTGTGATCATGTTTTTTTGCTTCAATATGCGGCCGTTAAAATCACTTACCGCGTAAGCGGTGTCACGGACGCCGATGTCGATCCCGAGAATATATGCGTTCTCCGCGTTAATGTTCAGGTACGTCGGTTTTCGCCCGCCGCTTGATGGCCCTTCGGCACCCTCGAAGATCGCACCCTTGCGAATGAGGCGATTTACGATAGATGAGATCGTCCCGGGCCGAAGACCCGTGACCCGGGCGATATCGACCCGCGATATCGGCTGGCGCTCCCGTATCAGGTGTAAAAGAACCGTTTGATTTATGTTCCGAATATCGTTGATGTCGACGATCTTCAGATCTTGCTTCTTACTGAGGCTCACAAAGTTACTTTTACATCAGCGAAGAATTAAGTTCAATTCGAGAAGCGATGGTAGTTCATTTCGCGCGATCGAAAAAATGATCCGGACTTGGTTCACGGAGGTATTTTGGCCAGGTATATCGCCGAACCCGAAGTGTATACCTTGATCAAAAACAGCAGCGGAGCGAAATCGCAGAAAAAGGACAAGAAAGTAAAAGCGATGGCTGCCAAGGCCTGAAGAACGGAGAATCAGCGCCGGATCGATAAGTTCGCTGAAGAGCGTGCATCAGCCAGCGACAAACTTGATCTTGATGTAGCCGAAATCAAACATGGCTTTTTGAGACAACTCCTTCATATTGAAGCTGCTGCCTGCGAGTTCCGTCATAGATGGGATCACGAAAGTATAATTTTCAGGTTCGCCCTCATAGATGCAGACAAACCCCTCGCGATCGGTCATGTCGGTCCACTTTCTGAGGTTATGAATGATCCTTATCGATTCTTCTTCGATCGGGTGTGAAGCATCGTTAAGGATCTGCAAACGAAACTTAGCTTTGGCCGGCTCCCATTTGCGAGCTTTGTACGCACGGACCTTCTTTTGGCCGTCGGGGGACGAGATATAGTCCTCCAAGATCTTTGCAGTCTTCTCTTCCCACTCCATTTCGCTTTTATAGTCGATAGCCCCTTCGAGCAGGTGCCGGTCCGGATTTGGCAGCGTCGACCAGTCGATCCCGAAATTGAAACCGAGGATTTTCTCGGTAGTGTGAACATACGCCAGGTTGTGAGACCTTCCCCACTTTGCCATTACTGAAAGCAGCAGCTTTCGGGTCTTTGTGACCACATCCGTCTGTTTCTTAGTGACCTGGATCTTTGCCGTCTCTTCTATTGCGTCAACGGTCGATTTGATGTTTCGCGATTCGAGCATATTGGGAAAAAGGCGCTTTAGTTCGATCGCATTGTCTTTGTTCGCTGCATAATCGCGTACCTTTTTCCGCTTCTGATCGTCGGCTATTTCGTTATACTCGCTATATTTCATAAACTCCGACTCAGGCCAGGTACCGATCGGAGATTGTGCCACGACAAGGTCAGCAAGTTCGGCGGAAGCGATCTTTTCAAAGGTGTCTTTATTTCCTTCACGAAACATCCGAGAGACAAACTCTTCGCTTTTGTTGTTTCCCCCGAACATGGAAAAGCGATTCCAAAGCATCTGCATACCGGGCGGCCCGAATTGCGGATTCGTGGTTCCGGTTTCCTGGCTGTCGCCGATCACATCCTTGGTAAATTCATAGGACAGGACACCGAGTTTCAGTTTAATCAGATCTTCTTTTGCAGGCGGAGGAGGCTCCTCCGGCCCGTACAGTGCCCAAACAACTTCGCGCTGGAGCGCCGCATCCTGAAGATCTCGAATAACCACCCGGCCGGTTGGTTTCGGCCTCGGAACTCCCGGTTCAAACTCGATCAAATAATTCTGAACGTTCGGGTTAAGGTGCTGAAGTCCATAACGAAGAAGAAATAGCGCTTTGGCTTTCCCCAGAGACGCGGCCCAGCTGCGTCTCCAGAAATCGCACCATTCTTTATCGGTAAGATTGATAAATTCACTTGAGCGCGTCTTGAAATCTTTGTCGATCACCGGAATACTCAGTGGCGGAACGTAGATTAGGTCCTTATTAAGAATGCTAATATCGCGTACCTGCACGCCGTCAGTCTTTCCATTTCTCGCAACTTTTTCATTGATCGAGAGCAGCTCCGTTAGGACAACGATCTCCGGATCCGAAGCAGGATCTTTTTTCATCTCATTATCCACCACCGCGACATAATCGCTGCGGAGACATGCGATTACCCAGTTAGAATCCAGATTGTCCTTTTCCGCCTTTTTTTGGTCCTCACTGCCCACCCACACTACACCGGTCTTCACAGAAAAGTCCGCGGGGGTTCTATTCTTAAACACGTAGCCGTTTGCCGGCGGGCCGCTCGGTAATCGAAAGCTCGATCGCATCGCAGCTCCCACCGTGAAATCCCAGTCAGCCCACGGCTTAAAAACCGCGATCCACTGTTCGCCTTGCTGTTTCGCCCGGGAAGTTCGCATTACACAGCTACGCGAGGCCGTCTTCCAGAAATCCCACTTCCTGTCAGCGATCATCTGGTTTATCACGGGAGGTTGGCTGGTCCCAAGCGCGGTGGAACGCTTATCGTTGTCGAGGTGGTTGTAAGGGAGCACGACATACTCTTCCAGGTAAAGTCGATTTACCGCAGGGCTCATCCTCAAAGGCTCTCTGGTAGGTGAAACTGGGAATCCGGCCGGTGTTTCTTTCCTCTCTTTCCATGCCCAGGTTTCGTCCGATTCGGTTTTATGCTTTGTTTTGTCCGTAGTGTTCGGAAAAAAGGCATCCGTCAGCTTCCCGAGAAGCTCATCATTGAGGCCGAAACGAAAGAAGACGGTAACTTCAGTTCTTGGAACGGCGTATAGCCCCATTTGGAGCTTCTCGTTGGTCCTCGCGAACCGCTGCTGCTGAAAAATGGTTTCGTATGTCAGCCACTCAAAATTGTCGTTTTGCGGCATAAAGTTATTTGCAAAAGAGCCTGGTCTCACCCGGGCTCAATTCCCGGCGAATTCCTCAAGCAGCGATTTGGTCTCGTCGTCCGACTCGCCGGTAGTATCAAGATCGTTATAGGCTTGAAACTCTTTCAGCGATTCTTTGGTATCGTCGTTGAGCTCGCCATTTATCGGGCCAGAATAATAGCCTAAGGTCCTTAATCGTCCCTGCAGTCCCGTAACTTCGTCGACCGGATCCAGAAATCCTAGATTCAGGTCGAATTTCTGACCTTCCTGGAGAGACAACTCTCCTTTTTTTGCGTTAGGGGAAATAGATCTTGTGATCCAACCCTCGCCGTCTGTCTTTCCTGTTGTTTCCGAACCTTCAATGTTGAGAACGTATTCCATATCGCGAACGGGCAGATCGCCGCGCATGATCTGAATGCGGAACCTTTTAGGCGTGTTTTTCACCTGAAACTTGTGAACGTTATTTGTCGGTTTGCTCACCTCTTTGAGGCGTTTGTCAGGAATATGGACCACGTCGCCCGGCATTAAAACGTTAGGATCCTTGCGGTCGTCCTTCACCTCCTCGTTGTTGGCGTGTTCCCAAATGGTGTCCGCAAAAAAACCTTTT
>QHXS01000079.1 GCA_003223975.1 Acidobacteriota bacterium | reverse complement strand
GGCCCGAGCTTTTGCCCGGTGCCTCTCGACCAGCCGCCGTGATTCCACGGACCGACGACGAGGAAGTTTTTATGCTCGGTATCATGCCTTTCGAGCAATTCGTAGATCGTTATCGGGCCGTAAAAATCTTCCTGATCCCACCAGCCCGCGACATTGAGGGTGGGCACCGTAACGCGATTGAGCCATGGAGCAAAGCCTTGCCGTTTCCAGAACGCGTCATAGTCGGGATGACTTACAAAATCATTCCACGTCGGCAAGCCTTTCTTAAAATATTTGGTATCAACATTCGCGAGCGAGCCGAGGTCTAGATACCACTGGTAAACGTCTGAGTTATCAACGAGCTTTGCGGTATCGGTAATTTCCTTCGACGATTCCATCATGTAGGTGTACTCGAGGCCATAACTCAGCCGAAATGCACCGTTGTGATGAAAGTCGTCGCCGATCCACATATCCGCCGGGGATGCCGCGGGAACTACCGCCTTTAGCGCGGGATGCGGGTCGAGCGCGGCCATGACCGTCAGCCATGCTCCATAGCTTGTGCCGGCCATGCCGACACGCCCGTTATTCGACGTGTTCTTTAAAAGGTATTCGATCGTGTCGTAGGCGTCAGTGCTCTCGTCGATCGCATTCTTGTCTTTCGGATCACGAGGCTGTCGAAGCATAACGAACTGCCCCTCGGACTTAAACCGGCCGCGGATATCCTGGTTCGCGATGATGTACCCATCCGCCGCTAATTCCGGAACAGCGCCAGCGAGTTGCTCAGGGCTCATATCTCCGGTTCCGTAGGGCGTCCGTAGAAACAGTATCGGCAGTTTCTCGCTACTCCGCGTCGGAACATAAATAAAAGTGTGAAGCTTGACCCCGTCGCGCATCGGGACCATTACCTCGGTTCGTGTAAATGGAGCCTCGGGCGTTTGGGCGCCCAGCGGGGTGACGGCCGCAAAACAACCGAATATTACAAAGACACGCAAAAATGGCGCTATTGCTCTCTTCATTTTTTCCTTTTTCGTTAGAAATTCACTCGCGTCCGGCGAACCGGCCGCGTTCAGTATGACGCTAGTTACCCGCCTTCTTTGACGTTCGGTCGATCGGGGCCGGACGCGGCATACGTCTCATAGGTTCTTTTTCGAGCAGCCTCAGGCCTTCAGCAACCGCGCGTTCAAGCTGCGTGTCGTGCCCTTTGACGAACTCCGCCGTCGAATTCTTCACTTCTATATCAGGACCAATGCCGACGTTTTCAACATCCCATTTCCCTTCCAAATTATAGAAAGCGAGGATCGGAGCAGTGATGCCGCCGCCGTCTATTGTTGGCGGAGTGCCGAGTGTTCCAACAAGGCCGCCCCAAGTGCGCGTTCCTACAAGCGGACCGAGCTTTCGAAGCCGGAAATAAAACGGCAGAGCGTCTCCACCGGAGCCGGCCGATTCGTTGATCAGCATTACCTTGGGGCCGTAAATTCCCGATATAGGGGAGTAGAAAGTATTTCCGTCGCGAAGGGCGAAGAAGCCCATCGGTTTCCGGTCAAGCTCATTAACAATGAAATCCGCGACCATGCCGCCCTGATTGTAGCGTTCGTCAACAACGGTCCCTTCTTTATTCTGCTGCGAGTAAAAGTAACGAATAAACGAGGTGTAGCCCGGACCACCGGTGTTTGGAAGCCAGACGTATGCCAGACGGCCACCTGAAAGCTTGTCTACAAGACGCCGATTGTCTTCGATCCATGCGCGGGTGCGGAGGCCGCCTTCACTTGCGATCGGGACCACCGTGACGAGTCTCGAGCCATCCAGCGATGGTTTACTATTTACCCGCAGCACTGTCTGACGGTTAGCCGTATTTTCGAAAAGACTATAGAAGTCGGATTTCGGGTCAACCGGCTTACCATTCACGGCCAGGACATAATCGCCCTCGGAAACGTTGATGCCCGGCGCGCTAAGCGGGGCTCTCAATTCAGGATTCCAATTCTCGCCGTTGTAGATACGACTGATCCGGTAACTGCCGTTTTCTATCTTTATATCGGCACCCAGCAGGCCGACCGACACCGGATCGTCGCTCGGAACGTCGCCGGTGCCCGTTAAGTACGAGTGCCCGACAGTCAATTCGCCGCCGATCTGGGCTATCAGGTAAGCAAGGTCGGTCCGGTGACCAACATGAGCAAGGAGGGGCAGGTATTTTTTATAGATCGCGTTCCAATCCGCACCTTGCATCTTCTCGTCATAAAAGTACTCGCGCTGGATGCGCCACGTCTCGCGAAATATATTTGCCCATTCTGCGCGCGGATCGACCTTCATCTCGAGCTGAGCAACATTGAGCGGCCCGTCACCAACTTTTGCGGCCGCCGCATCGGTGCCCACAATACCCCAGCGTCCGGGACCCGCGCCGTACATGAGTTTTTTCTTATCCGCCGAGATCGTATAACGCGTGACGCCTTCGAGAAACGGGGCCGCCGCACCTGGCTTTATCTGGTAACGGTTGAGCCGTAATGTGGGAACACCTGTTGTCGTTTCTGTATAAAAAATCGTGCCCGCCGGGCCGGCCGTGAGATTGCCGAAATCCGCGGGGCGGACGCTCACCGGTAGAATCCTCTGGCTAAGACCATCGAAATCGATCTTCGTCGACGTATCGGCCGCCGGTTTCGGTTTCGCGGTGTCGCCTGCTGCGGGCGGAGGAGGTTCGTCACCTGTTTCAGGTAAGAAGGGCGATGGTTCGCCCGAAGCCAATACCACCAGGTAGATAGCTCTTCGTGTCGGTTTGTCCAGCGAGCTCATATCGAGCCAGCTGGTATGCGGGCCGTAATCGGTGCTTGCGAGGAAATAGAGGTACTTTCCGCCGGCATCGAAGGCTGGCGAAATGGCGTCGGCAAGTCCGTCGGTTATCTGATGAGCTTTCTGTTCAGCAACCGAGTAAACAAAGACGGCTCGAATGCGGCTCTTGAGATTTTTTGTATACGTTATCCACTTCGAATCAGGTGACCAGGTCGGATCGATAGTACGCGTCGGATCCCCGTTTTCGTCGGTGTCTATCTTGACGGCCGACCCGGTCTTAACATCCATCGTCCAGAGGTTGTTGTGATTGTCCTCAAGAACGAATTGCTGCCCGTTTGGAGACCACTCCAAATTCGAAAAATAGCCGGTGGTTGGCAATGGAATTGCTCGCGGTTGAGAGAGCCCTGACGGTTCGCCCACCATTATTTGGTACTCACCGCTCCCATCCGAGAACCACGCTATCTGCGTCCCGTCCGGAGACCACACCGGATCACGATCGTGAGCGCCCGGGCTATTTGTCAGGTTGCGATAATCGCCCTTGGCGGACGGCACCGTAAAGATCTCACCGCGTGCCTCGAACGCCGCCCTAATTCCCCCCGGCGAAAGCACTGCTCCCCTGATCGAATCGCCGACCTTCTTGAACTGCGGCCTCGCCCACGGCAGATCGGCGTTTACTTCTATATTGAGCTGCTTTGCTTTCCCCGATTTTGTATCGAGCAGGTAAATATACCCGGCTTGTTCATAAACGACTGCGTCCGAACCCGCGGACGCCGTCATCACGTCAAAATCGTCATGATTCGTCAGCTGTGTAACCTGCTTGGAACCAACCTTACAGGAGAAAAGATTCGCCGTGTGATTACGGTCGGAAATAAAGTAGATCGTGTCGCCGACCCACATCGGACTACCGTCGTTACTGTTTGTCCAGGGAAGTTCCTCGACCGAATTGTCGGCCAGATTTATAACCGAGATGGGGTGTGTGCGTCCGCCTCTGTAGTGGCGCCAATAGCTGCCCTCAAGCCATCCTGGAAAAAAAACTGTTGATATTTCTTCATAGGCTAGCCGTCCGCCGTCGGGCGAATAAACACCTGTATATCCGCGCGGCATCGGCAAAGGCTCGGGCATCCCGCCGTCGACGTCAACTGTCCAGAGTCGGTTGTAAGCCTCTTGGGGCTCGCTGATACGCGGCGACGAAAAAAGTATTCGGCGCCCGTCCGGACTCCACCCGCGGACCCGGTCAATCCCGGGATGATAAGTCAGCCTCTTGGGATCGCCGCCGGCCGTTGCCATTACGTAAACGTCTGTGTTTCCTGCAGTGGTAGCCGAGAAAGCGATCTTCGAACCGTCGGGCGAAAAATACGGGTCAAATTCAACGGCGGGCGTGGCCGTCAACCTTCGGGCCTCTCCGCCATTTCGAGAGACGGCCCAAATGTCTGATGCATATTCGAAAGCGACCAGCTCGCGGCTGACTGTCGGATGACGAAGCAACCGGGTACCTTGAGCGGAGGCGGTGACAGATGCAATGAAAAGGATTAATACGAAAAGAACTCTATGTTGCGCGATCATTGAATGTATTGATTTCTATTTATTGCGGCTGCGGCTTCGCTTGCTGTTTATCGACCGTCCAGATCTGCGAAAGCACGCGTTTGAAGTTTCCGCCGAGAACGCCCTCGATCTCCGCGTCTGTATATTTCCTGCGAATGAGTCCTTCGGTAAGGTCGAACATCCTTTTCGGATGATCAAGGCCTTCGACGTCGATCTTTTCGCGAAAACCGTAGCTTCCCTTATAGCTCGCACGGAGCTGTTTATTCAGTTCAGGCGGCATCTTATCGTACCCGTAAAGATCGATGTCGCTGCCGACGCCGATGTGATCCGGGCCGATGAGTTGTTTCACGTGATCGAAATGGTCAAGCACATTTTCGATGGTCGTCGGCTCGTCGGCCTTAACGAACATACGAACGCCGGTTATGCCCATTACGCTTCCCGCAGCTCCGACCTTTTTTATTGCCTCGTCAGTTTTGTCACGCGGATGGCCGCCGGCGAGAACCCTGCAGTTCGAATGTGTGATCAGGACCGGTTTTTTCGAGATTTCGAATGCGTCGAGCGTCGTCTTATCTCCGCAATGCGATACGTCGACCGCCATGCCTACCTTGTTCATTCGTTCGATGATCGCGGCGCCATAATCTGAAATACCTGCGTCCTGGCGTTCGGTCGATCCGTTCCCGATAAAATTTCGCGAACTGTATGTTAGCTGCGAAACCCTTTGACCAAGAGCGTAAAAGAAATCAACGTCATTCGGGTTTCGAAACTGGTCGGAATTTTGCAGGCCGAGGATCACGCCCAACTTGCCCGACTTCTTCACGCGGTCAAGATCGCCCGGGCTGTCGATCCGCATAAAGAGTTCATCCTGGCCGGCGAGAAAGCCGTTCCAGGACGCAAAAAACTTCAAAACGCTGTCGTACGAATTAAAACCGCCCATTCCGATCGCCGGATGGATAACGTTAATTCCGGAATCCTTGAATGGCTGGAAGTCGGCTGCCGTGAACGACTCGGGATTAGCCATCCACTTGTCTTGTTTGCCGAAGTCGAGCGTCATCACGGAAAGCATGTCCATCACCGTGGACCGCTTTACGAGATCGATCGCACGAGATGAATATTCAAACGGTGAATTCGCGAAAAGCTGAAACCGACCGCGGTTTATCATCGGCGCCGCAATTACGCCTGCCGCAGCGATCGAAGCCGATCTCAGCAATTCGCGTCGAGTGATCTTATTTCCAGAACTCATACCAAACGTGGAAGATATTTCAAATCAAAAAAGGGCACCCGCTACGAAGAACGAATGCCCGAATGCTGCAATTAGAACGAAATCCTAAAACCGAACTGTCCTTCACGTCCCGGTAGAACTTGGGAAATATTGCCATATCCAAAAGTTGTCGAGTTAGGATTAGAGTCGATCGCTGCTGGATTTTGCCTATTGAACAAGTTGAAGAACTCAAAAAACACATCCGCCTTCACCCGTTCACTGATATCAAACCGTTTTGAAAGACGCACGTCCAGATTAACGTACGAAGGAGCGGAAAACTGATTACGTTCGGCGTTTCGAACATCGATTCCGTTGGTATTGCCGTTGCCATCAGGATCGATCAGACCAGGACCGGCCCACTGTCTGCTGTAATAAAACCCGCTTTGCGCCCGGAAAATTCCACTGATCTGAAATTGCCACGGAAGTGAAACTAATCCATTTACCTGAAAAACATGTTTCAATGAGAGCCCGGAATTACCTTTATCAACGTCCGGGCCATTCCAAAACGTTCCAGCCTGTGCAACGAAATTTCCGTTGCAGGCTGTAAAGGAACCGTTAGCGTTGGTTTGACTGGGGCAGGCAGGTGTTGTGCCAGTTGCTGCCCTGCCGGGATCGGTTACTACAGGTACCGTTCCAATAAAGTTATCCGACGGCGCGGCGTTCGTGCCGATGTTGTTGTCCGTTGCACTCGAATAGGAATAACTTGCACCCAACTGATAGTGATTACTGAAGCGCTTGTTCACCGCGAGCACAAGGGCGTCATACGTTCCTTCGTAATACGGCCCGAATCCGATCTGTTGCGTTCCGGGAGGATCGAACGCAAGGCCCGTAACTCTTGATTTGAATGCAAGGTTAGTCGTGCGTACGCCTAGGATGTCGCGAATGTTTTTATGATGGTAATCCGCCTCCAACACCAAATCCTTGGTAAATTCGTGCTGGACGCCAACACTAAATCCCATCGTATTCGGCGTCTGGTCAGTATGCTCCAGGACATTGGGAGCTCCGAACGTCGGGATTATATGGTTGGTTAAATAACCTGTGGAGCCCCATACGAAATAACCTGGCCGCCCTATTGCCGTATTTACTTGTGAAAGATATTGGTCGGGTGCCAAGCCGGATAGCGCTTGAATGTTATTGATCGAAATTACGGAGTTTGCCGGGATAGGCGCATGGCCGGCGGCAACTACGTTGTTTAGCCGATCGACACCGATCATCGGTAAAGAAGCGGCCAACGTACATGTAAGTCCCGCTGCAGTAATTTGGGCATCAGTCAGATTGTTATTCCATGCATTCGCAAAACATGGTCCGCTTCCAAGCAAAAGGAGTCCGATACTTGAAAAGAATCCGGGCGAGCCGTAAAGACCGCGAGGAAATAAAAGGTCCTGGCTCGCAACCTGATTTGCACCACCGAACTGAGGAACGTTTCGAGCGATTCCTAATCGAAACTGATCGTAAAAGATTCCGAACTGTCCTCGAATTACCGTTTTCGGCGTGACCGCCCAAGTAACGCCAAGCCGAGGTGCAAAGTTATGGTTCGCTTCGAATTCAGAGTCTTTATCCCAGCGAAGGCCTAGGCTGACGTTTATGTTGTGACGGATCCGCCAATCGTCCTGCACAAATAACCCGTTGTAATGGTTCCTGAGGTGAATTTCGTCGTCTGCCGGCGTTACACCACCTGTGTCGAGAAGTAGTCGAATACCAGCTTCGGCGGGAGCGAAGGCGATAATGTCAGGCAAAGTCGCAAACAGCTGGTTGGCAAGGGTCCGCGACGCATTCCCGTCGACCTTCGTGTAAAGATAATTCCACCCGAACTTGACGTCATGGTCGCCGAAACGTTTGTTCGCGATCGCCGAAATCGATGTGTACTGCTGATCAAGCGCCGAAGCTGTAAGATTGTTGCCTACAACAACGGAGCCTAAAGCACTGGGAAATTGAAACGGACTGGCCACAGGTACGGTGTACGGATTGATTATGCTGCCGCCGCCGGTCTCTGGGTGCGCCGGCCGAAGGTCCGAGGGCTCGCCACGATATGCGCCGCGCAGGGTCACAATCCACGGATCGGCAGTATCGCCGAGCAGCATAGTATCCGCAAAGCCTAAGAGAAGTGTTCTCGAACCTCGATCTGTACGAGTCGAGGGAAGACTGTTGCCCGCCGACAATGGGGCATAGTTATATACGTTGCCATTCGTGTAGTTGACCTGTTGGCTCAGTGAATGTCTGCCGAGTTCCTGATTTAGTTTCAAAAAGAATCTGCTCTCGCGAAAAAGCGCAGGAGTGTCGAACGGGTTTTCAATACCTCGAATGATACTGTCCAACAACGGGCTTAGCGGCGGGTAGGTAAAGTCTATGTGTCGATCCTCTGCTATTCTTTCTGCAGATCCAAAGAAGTAAAACTTGTCCTTGATAACAGGCCCGCCCAAAGCGAAACTGGAATCATAGCGCCGCAGATATGGAGCGTCAGAAACAGCTGGGTCCAGCGAATTGGACGAGTCGAGTGCATCGTTCCGCAGAAAGAACGATCCGACCCCATGAAAAGCATTGCCTCCGCTTTTGGTGATAACGTTGACGATCGCGCCTGAGGCTTGCCCGAATTCCGCCTTATAACCGGCTGTTATGACTTGAAACTCTGAGATTGTTTCCTGATTGAAAGGTGCCGCAGCCCCACCGTTCACCGTGTCCTTGTTCTCATGACCGTCGATGAAGAAATTGTTATTGCCGCTACGCTCGCCGAGCACCGGATTTGCTCCATCACCTTCTGGATCAGCTTGCCGATTGATAGCCGTGCCCGGAACCAACTGGAGCAGGTCAAGGTAGTTTCTACCGTTAACCGGAAGTTCGGCAATTTGACGTGGGGTAATCGTTGCGCTCGTAGCTGGTGTTTCTGTTGTTAGTAGCGGTGTCTCCCCGTTCACATCAACCGTGGCTCCGCCAACCGATCCAACTTGTAACTGCACATCGACTGTGACGGTGCGGTTGAGTGTAAGTTCAATGACCTGAGTACTTGTTCCGAAACCCGACTGATTTACGGTGATCGTGTACGTGCCGGCAGGCAAAGCAACTATTCGAAAGAAACCCTCCGCATTCGAAACGACCGATCTTTCCGTTCCGAGGGTGGGCGAAGTCGCCTTCACCTGGGCACCCGATATGAGAGCGCCGTTCGCGTCCTTGATCGTACCTTCGATCGTCGAGGTCGTTGTTTGAGCTGTAGTGGAGATGGAAAGAATCAGAAAGGTGAAGAGGGCCAGGATCGATATCGACATTTTCGATCGACTGAGGGCTAAATAACGTCGATGTTTCTTTTCGACATTGCCCACGCTCGGCATTGAGTGCGTTATGTTCGGTTTCATAGCGGTCGTCTCCTGATGGAAGAGATCGAAGGGAAACAGATGTCGCTGCGGGGATCGGCGAGCACCCGTTCCGGTTGTCTTCCAGTTTAAATTTTGCAATGTATTCAAGTCTTCGAAATGTAAGCCGGCGTAGAACGACTCTTTTACTCGACTATGCGTAATAGAGCAGAACGTCCAGAGCTAGCTTTCGAAAGCAACACCGTTCTACACCAATTGATGCACAATGTCAACACATTGCATCACCCATTGCAACTCTCTCTGCGAAATATTTTCTTAGCCCTATCAGCGGATTCCTGTATTTCCACGAACATTTGTAGAATTAATTGACTTTCGACAAAGACCGCTCGCGGTCGCTCTGTTGCATTTTGCAATTTATCTTGCACCATCTGTTGCTATTTTTAACAAACGCCTTTAAGATACTTTCGCCATAAAGGGTTCCAGCTTCAAAAACGCAGCGTACCTATGCGCGAACGTAAAAACATCCAAGGCAAGCAGCGATCGGCTGAAAAAAGTGTCCGGGTTCTCCCGCACTCTGTGGCTAACGGTAAGACCGCCAAGCGTTCAAGATCGACCTCAGCGAGCGTAGAAGGCGACGGATTCGCTGCAAGCGGGCGTACGCCGCTCGGCGTTCGCTTCCTCCAAGCAAAACCTGCGCTGAGTTCAAGCCGCCAGCGATTGTTAAGGCAGATCCTTGATGAATCGAACGAAACATTTTTCCTTTCGTCCCGCGAGATGGGTCGCCGATACGACGTGAACACCGCGACGATCATACGCACGATTCAGGCGCTTGGTTACGAAAAATTTGCGGATTTCGCGCATGACCTTCGCGAATACTTCGTGACGGGCATCACGCCCTATTCGGCAATGAAGGCCGCCGAAGAAACCGATCAGAGTGTTGCCGATCGTGTCCGGCAAAGCGTCGAGAAAGATGTTTCCAATGTTCACGAACTCCAGGCTGGCCTCGATGCCGACAAAATAGTTGAGATCGCGAACCGGATAAACCTTTCGCACCGGATCGTCGTTCTGGGGATCGATTTCGCCGCGTCGCTTGCAGGCTCGCTCGCATACGGACTTGTGCGCCTCGGTTACGATGCCGACGCACCCGTGGGCAGCAGCGGTGTCGTACAAAGCCGGATAAAGATAATGACGCCGAAAGACCTGCTGATAGCGATAAGCTTCGGGCGCGGGCTTCGCGACACGATCGACGCCGTGAGGAGCGCGAGAAGTCGAAACGTTCCGAGTTTCGGAATTACAAATGGCGATGCTACGCCGATAGCAAAATACTGCGACACGTTTTTAACGACCACGATCGCGCGAACATCGTTCATCGATTCGTATGTCGCACCGGTCGCGGCGATCAACGCCATCCTGGTCGCCTGCGCGCACATTCAATCAGAACGTTCGCTTGAGCATTTGCGCGAATCCGAAGAGGAATACGCTTCTGGCACACGTTGGTTCACCGACGGCCAGAGCCGTTGATCGTTTTCCGCCGATAATTTTTTATGCAGAAATTGCAGCTTGAACGGATCGAACTTCGAGAGATCGAACTTCCGCTAAAAAGCGCCTTCGAAACTAGCTTTGGCGTGACCACAAAACGCCGCGTCGCGTTGATCCGCGTTGTCGACGCCTCCGGTGTCGCCGGCTTCGGTGAATGCACCGCGATGGAGCGGCCGCTCTACAATCCGGAGTCGGTTGACACAGCATGGTCAGTAATTCTCAGCAACGTTGCCCCGATGCTTTCGTCTGCGGGCGTTTCGAAAGCCGAGGATGTCGAGAATGCGCTTTCTGCGATCAAAGGAAATCGAATGGCCATCGCCGCAGTTGAAACGGCGATCTGGGACCTCGAGGCAAAGCTGCTCGAAAAGCCCCTGTGGAAACATCTGGGCGGAACGCTAACCGAGATCGATTGCGGAGTTTCGATCGGGCTTCAGGAATCGCCCGGAAAACTCGTGGAGGTCGTTCGGCGCGAGGTCGCGAGCGGCTATCAGCGAATAAAGCTCAAGATCAAACCTGGAAAGGATGTAAGTTTTGTCGCAGCCGTTCGAAACGCGTTTCCCGATATTCGTCTATCTGTCGATGCGAATTCCGCGTACCAATTGGAGCAGGACGTTGACACGATGCGCGAACTCGACAAATTCGGTCTGTTGATGATCGAACAGCCGCTCGCGGCGGGCGACCTGCTCGATCATTCAAAGCTTCAAAGTAGGCTCACCACGCCTATCTGTCTTGACGAATCGATCATCTGCCTGCGCGACGCGCAGCACGCTCTCGAAATGGATGCTTGCCGCATCATCAACATTAAGCTGGGACGTGTTGGCGGACACAAAGCGGCACGTGAGATCCAGGAACTTGCGCTTTCAAAAGGAATTCCGGTTTGGTGCGGAGGAATGCTCGAGACCGGCATCGGCCGCGCACATAACATCGCAATGTCGACGCTCGCCGGATTCACACTTCCCGGCGACGTATCCGCATCCTCGCGTTACTGGCATCAGGATATCGTCGAGCCGCCGGTGACCGTTAGCGAACGCGGCACGATCAAAGCGCCTCACACTCCCGGCATCGGGTATGCCCCGAATGAGGCTTTCGTCGAAGAACTCACCACACGGCGCGCAGATGCCAGCCTGAAGGACATCAGCGTCGGCGCATAAACATCTCAAAAGCAAAATATAGATATCGCCATTCGCGATGCCTTTACTTAATCGTTTTGATCTCGATGTTCAATGGTGGTCCCGGCTGGATTCGAACCAGCGGCCTTCCACTTAGGAGGCGGACGCTCTATCCAACTGAGCTACGGGACCGCGGTGATTTCAGATATCAGATTTCAGATTTTGAATCGTCGGGCCTTCACAAATCATGCGGTTTCGTGGTTTCAAAAATAAATCGAAACCGCACAATCAAAAACAAAATCATGACGAGTAATTGACGAGCGATTTCACGTCGTAGCCGTCGAATTTGCTCCTGCCGTTCAAAAATCCGAGTTCTATTACGAAATGGACCCCGGCGACCTTTCCGCCGAGTCCCTCGATCAGGTTCACAACCGCGCGTGCGGTGCCGCCGGTAGCTAAAAGATCATCGACAATGAGAACACGGTGCCCCTGGCCGATCGCATCTTTATGTATCTCGAGCGAATCGGTGCCGTATTCGAGTTCGTACGAAACCGAGGCAGTCTCGTGCGGCAGTTTTTTCGGTTTCCGCACCGGAATAAATCCTGTGCCGAGCTGATACGCAAGCGGCGCCCCAAAAATAAAGCCGCGCGATTCAATACCAACCACGGTATCGATCAGCATACCGCGACACTGTTCGGTCATCGAGTCGATGGTCATCTCGAGGCCTTCGGCGTCCTTCAATAGCGTGGTTATGTCGTAAAAATTAATGCCGGGTTTCGGAAAATCCGGCACTTCTCTAATGTATTTTTTAAGTTCGTCCATTAATTATTCCTGAATTTATTCGTCTATTCTAAATGTCGAATATTCCTTGCTTGGTTCGACTACCAATTCTTCCATGCCGGTCACGTTAGAGTATCTCGGCCCGGCTGCAACATCGTGTAGAAACGCGATTACGGCAGGCTCGCTTCCCTGAACAAACGCTTCCACGCGCCCGTCCGGCAAATTTTTTACGTATCCTTTAACCTGGTGCCGCGCCGCAATGCGCTGTGCAAAATATCTGAAACCCACGCCTTGAACCTGCCCGCTGATGAACAACCGTCGCGCTATCGCCATTCGACTAATCTAACCCAAAGCGTCGAGGCATTCCATCAACGGACGCTGGCGGCACGTGTATATCGGCATGCCGCGGAGCGTAAATTTGCTCGCAGGTGTTTGCCGCAACTCTTCGGCCAGCTCAAGGAAATCGCGCGGCTCGTCGGTTTCAAACGAAATGATATATTCCTGATCGCTAAAACCGAACGCGTGCGTCAAGTGGATCTTGATGTTCTCGAAACGCCGGCCGATCATAAAGTTTTCCTTGATGAGCGCGTCGCGTTCCGATGCAGGTTTATCGAACCAGCCCTTTTCCTTCGAGCACGGATAAAGGAAATGATATTTTTTCTCGCCGGCGTTAACATGCCAGCGGTCTTCGATCTTTCCGGTCACGAACATTCGCTGCTTTGTCACGGCGAGATAATTGTCGACGCTTTCAAAGTAGCTACCGATCTGCGTTCTGAAGAGCTTCGCGGTCATATCCTGAATGGCGTCCATCGACGGCCCGATCCGCCAGAACATCAGGTCGGCTTTCGAATCGAACCCTACGAGCGAATAGCTGAACAATAAAAAGCGGTCGCGGTAACCATCGTAAACCGATTGAAACTCGCCCTTCGCTGCGCGTTTGATCTCAGGAGCCAACTTTCGCCAATCCGGATTCACGCGAAAGAAAACGAAATTGACGAACTGTTTCTCGACAGGCGACGTCTTGCGCGCTTCCGATATCTCATCGACAAGCCGCAACTCCGCACTTTCTGTCAGACTCGGTGGCACATTTACTAACTCGATACTCATTTCGACGCGTTCCCGCTCTACCTTTATGCACCGATTGTGCCAAGTTTTCTAGCGAATGTCCAAATGTTGAGCCCAATAGATATCGAGGCTATGTTCCGTAGCGAACGCATTTACATTCCGCATTTTTGATGTAGAATTACGGTGTGTTTCGTTCGATATCATTGTTGACTGTGCTGGTGGTGTCCGCTTTCGCTACGGTCGCGCAGCAGCGGCCACTGATAACCGACGATATCGACATCACGCCGCCTGGTTCGATCGCCGTCTCGGCCGGAGCCGACTTTCTGCAAAACGTAAAATTTCCGCTTTCCGGTTTGACCGGCGACCTTACGCGCGTTGCCGACATCCGCATCCGACAGGGTTTCGCGTCTAATGTCGAGATCCAGATCGAAGGCTCGATACAGAATTACCTCGCGATAAATTCGCAAAAGCTGCCGTCGCCGATCGCGTTGAGCATCAACGGCAATTCGACGCACGATTTTGACGATTTCACCATATCGACCAAGATAAGGTTGCTGAGCGAAACCGACAAGCGGCCCGCGGTCGGCATCAAGTTCGGATTTCAAATGCCGAACACCGACCAGGCGAAGGGCATCGGAACGAACCAGATAAACATTTTCACCAAGTTCATCGTTCAGAAAAGGTTTGGCGTCCGACCGACCGGTTCACCGGTTGCAAACATCTACGGCAATATTGGCCTGGGGATAATGACCGCGCCGCTGAACGACTTTACGCAGAACGACGTTCTGCTCTACGGCGTTGCGGGAATTTTCCGGCTGAATGACCGCATCAACCTCGCGAGCGAGATCAACGGTCGGATCAATACGCGTTCCGGAGACGCACCGCTCGGAACCGAAAGTATGAGCCAGTTTCGCGTTGGCGCACAGATCAAGACCTCGGGCCTTCGGTTCGACACAGCCGCCATCTTCGGCATCGGCAAATATAGCCCCCGCACCGGCGTCACCTTCGGCGTCACCTACGAAACCCCGCCGTTTTTCCCTATAGCTAAGTAGACTTGATATTGATCGGCGAGTGGCCGTGACCAAGGTTTGGGGCGGTTCGGATGGCCTCATTTACGAACGCTTTTGCGACCTGAACAGCTTCAAGCAGCGGTTTGCCTAAGGCGAGTTTTGCAGCGATCGCCGCGGACAAAACGCAGCCAGTGCCATGCGTCGCCGTCGTTTCGTGCCATTCGCCTTCGAACTTAAACACGTCGTCGCCCAGAAAAAGGTAATCGACAGCTTTATGTGTTTCGGTTTTCGACTGTTCACTGTCCACTGTCAACTGTCCAATGTTTAAGTGTCCGCCTTTGACGAGCACATTTTTCGCGCCCAATTCGCGCATCACCTCGACAGCATCCGAAATGTCCTGTTTACTTTCGATCGCGACCCCGGAAATACGCTCGGCTTCGGGCACGTTAGGTGTGATGATCGCTGCAAGCGGAAAAAGTTCTTTGATAAGTGAACGTAAGGCAGTGTCATTGATAAGGTCAAATCCCGACGTCGAACGCACGACCGGATCGACAACGAAATTCGTGAGGTTATTATCGCGAACAAGTCGGGCAACTTCCTCGATGATCTCGGCCGTCGGGAGCATGCCGGTCTTCAATGCATTGATGCCGAGGTCGTCGATCACAGCCTGGACTTGCTGGCGAACCGAGTCGGCAGTTTGATGAACGGCGCCGAAAATACCCATCGTATTCTGGAACGTAACGGACGTGATCGCTGCGGTCGCGAAACAGCCGAACGCCGAGAACGTTTTGATGTCGGCCACTACTCCGGCACCGCCTGAAGGGTCGAGGCCCGCGATGGTCAAACAGATCTTTGACATTCGATCATTTTAGCTTTTTGAGCACGTCGAGGTCATTCAGGTAACGGATGGCCGCGTAACCAGCGGCTCCTGCATCGAGGACCTTTTGACTGTTGCATGCGTCGACGCCGCCAATCGCGATGATCGGAAATCCTTCGAGTTCAGCGCAAATAGCCGAAAGGGCTCCGATTCCCTTTACGGGTTTTTCCGGTGTTTCGAAAACAGGCCCGAAGACAATGAAGTCTGCACCTTCGTCTTTCGCTGCTCGGGCACGATCCGGATCGTGTACTGAAGCTCCGATCAAAAATGGCGACGGAAACGTCCTGCGAACGTCCGCGATCGGCAACCCATCTTCCGGCAAATGCACGCCGTCGGCGCCCGCAGCGGTCGCGACCTCAGGGTGGCCATTTACAAGCAGTTTCGTCGATGAAGAGGAAGTGATCGCAGCGGCATCAGAGTTTAATTCGAAGAACTGTTTCGCGGAAAGTTGCTTTTCACGTATCTGGATCATCGATATGCCCGCAGCGACCGCAGCCTCGACAACCTTCAAGATTTCCTGACGCTTTTGCGGGAAGTTTTCGCGCGTCGCCTCGCCCTTTGTAATCAGGTAAGTGACCGGGGACATCATTGGCCGCGTCTGGTCGGCTCGCCCTTCAGCATCGCGACGCTCTTGTTGAAGTTAAATGCTTCCCAGGACGCGATCACAAGGTTGGTAACGCCGAGGCCGGTGATAGCGCCGCGAAACCAGTATGACGAGACAGTACGTTGAATAGACGGCATTCCGGACTTATCGGCGATCACGGCAAGAAAATAATTATCGCTCCAGTTGCCAAAGAGCACGTCCCACGGCGAGAGGATAAGGTATGTGCCGAGCAAAATACAGAGCACGATAAAGAAAAAGACGGTAAGCCTTTCGACCATACCGTCAGTTTATATCGCGGCAGATGGGATAGGCAATAGCTACATAGCCACTGCCAGATTTCGCATTCGTTCGCCTATGTCTCGAAAATCGATGTTCTCGGAATAGACCTGTTCGAAATATTTCGCGGCATTCGCAGCGTCGCCATCGGCCTCATACGAAACCCCGAGCTCGTACCAGACACCGCGGCGTTCGTCGTCGCTAATGTCGTACGACTCAAGCGAGCGAAGATGCCATTTCACCGCAAGGTTCGGCTTTCCCATATCCATGAAGCAATGGCCAAGCAGGTTTGCACAATTGAAGAACCGCCGCGTGCCGTCGTTCGGAGAAACCAGGTCCGCGGCGTCTTGAAATTCTTTGATCGCCTGTTCGTGCAGGCCCATTTCCTGGTACGCGACCGCCGTTTGGTACATCGTTTCGAAATCGCTATCGTGCGATGTTTCGCCATCGATAAGCCCAAGTTCGCTGCGAAGGTCGTCAAGGTCGAACGCGGCTGCAGAGGTTCTGCCGTCTTCAATTACCTCCGCTATCGACTCGTCGACTTCAGCCGCAGACGGCGAATTCAACAGAAGCTCAAGCTCCGCGATCTCGGGCCGTTCTCCGAACTTTGATTTGAGTTCGTCGATGGCCTTGAGTGCGAGGTCGGTATAACCGTTCTCGATATAAAACTTTATGCTGTCGGCTTCGGTGTGCAGCGTATCGGCAACAGATTCCGCATCAACGATCACCGTTGCATTATGGAATCGCTCGATGACCGGATCGTGATGTCCGTTCGAATTTCCGCTCATTGGCAAACTCGCGTTGCCTTCTTCGGTTACGATCCCGACGATCGCAAAATCGTCGCTCTCGATCACCGTTGCTAATTCGCCGTTGGAGGCTTCGAAAGATTGTTTGTCGCGTACGAATCGTTTATCGAACACGCTTTCGGTCTCAATATCTTCGGAGATGCCCAATTCCTCATGGATCTCACGAAGCCTGGCACGATAATTTGCATCGTGTGGCATCGATATTACGAGCTGCGAGAGAGCGAACCTCTCGTCTTCGATCGAGCCTTCGGCTTTTGCGATCTCGAATAGGCGGATCAACGTAGCTCGCAAGTACTCGTCGTCTTTCTGCCATGAGCAGAATCGAGCGAGCAGTCGAACCACATCGAGCCGGCCGGGAACGACTGTTTCGATGCGCTCGAGACGCGAACGTAAATCCAACGCTTGGCCGCCGACGATCATGTGTTCGGAAGCGATCGTGAGATTTCGAACCGCCGAATCGATGTCGCCGTTCGAAAAATGCATGTCGGAAATGTCGAGAGCCTTTAGATAGTTGGTGGGCTCGACCTCGAGAAGGCGGTTCAGTGCGTTTTCCGCTTCAACGCCGTTTTTTGTACGTATATGCGCGTCGATAAGGAACGAAAGCATGTCGCGATTGCCGGGCTGCTCGGCTATTAAACCTTCGATATGTTCGATCAACTCCGAGTTGCGGCCGAGCGCGATGTTCGCATCTAAAAACCCTCGCATCGCTAGCGGATGTTTCGGATCGATCGCGAAAGCTTTCAAGTAGGCTTCGATCGCTTCTTCGTGTCGCGTAAAGATAGCAAAGCGCGCGCCTGCGTTCGCGAATGCGGCGGCCGCTTCTTCGAGCCGCTCTTCCTGCAGATATGCATCTGCGATGGTGAGGTAAACTTCCGTGTTGTTGGGATCAAGGATCGCGACCTCGGTCCAGATCTCCAAAGCCTCTACACGGCGGCCTTGCTTGCTGTAATGTTCTGCAAGCGTCGTATAGTGAGATTTCGCTTCTTTGAGCGAACCTTTTATCTTGTAAAGCTCCGCAAGCTTTTGCGTTATGTCTGGCGAGTTTGGCTGCAAACGCGCGATCTTATTGAAGATGGCAATTGCCTTTTGCGCAAAGCCCTGTTCACTGTAATGTTCGGCAACCGCGCGGTAACATTTGACAGCGGCTGTGTTGTCCGCCCCTTTGGTATGAAGGTCGCCGAGCATATTCAGCGTGACCATATCACGCGGATCATTGTCGACAACTTCGCGATAGGCTGTGATGGCATCGCGAATCTTTCCCTGGGAAAGGTAGCGCTCGGCGTTGCGCATCGCCTTAGTTTTATCGAACATAGGAGTGAACTTATGCCTGGGAAGGGCAACCAAGTCTTCTAGTTATCTGCGATTTCGGGAAGAATGGTTTCTTACAGAGGCGACAGCGGCAGGCTGACGCAACTTATCCCGCAATAAGTAAGGTAACATTGCTGAACAAAAAGTGTCAATCAGATTTATCACGTTTTGTCGCTGTTTAGCATACTTATATTGATGTTTTAACGATAGATTTGGTTCGGACTACATTGATCTATGAACGGATTGATCCTTGCTGGAGGGAAAGGAACGCGTCTTCGGCCTTTAACGGTATTTACACCCAAACCGGTTGTTCCGGTCGTAAATAAGCCATTTCTTCTATATCAGATAGAGGTGCTCAAACGTGCGGGTATAACGGACATCACTCTCTCACTCAGCTACCAACCTGACAAGATCGAAGGTGTTTTGAATGAAGTTTGGGACCTTGGCGTCGAGATTACCTTCGTGACGGAACCGCATCCGATGGGAACCGGCGGAGCGTACCGATTTGCAGCGTCTTCTGTAAACGATACAACCATCGTTTTTAATGGCGATATTCTGACCGACTGCGACCTTTCGGAGCTTATTGAATTTCACAAAAGTAAGAAAGCCGAAGCCACGATCGCTTTGGCCCCGGTCGAAGATCCTTCGAGGTACGGGTTAGTGGTCACCGACGACGATAATCGTGTTTTGGAATTTCTGGAAAAGCCGAAGGCCGACGAAGTTAACCCGACAACGATTAACACGATAAACGCAGGCCTTTACATCCTGGAGCCGTCGATACTGGAACTGATACCTGAAGGTGAGAATCGGTCGTTCGAATACAACGTGTTTCCCAAGATGCTGGAAAAGAAAATCCCGTTTTTCGCTTATATTTTTAAAGACGAATACTGGCGGGACATCGGAACGCCGGAGAGTTATCTTCGCGCTCATCATGACTTAATAAATGGCGTGCTAAAAATATTCGATGTCGATCGGTCAGCGCGAATCGACGTCGCGACGGCCGCAACCGTGGACAATGTTTCGGTGTTCGGTGAAGGCTGCGTGATCAAACCGAACGCACGCGTCATAAATTCTGTGCTCGGCCCAGGTGTTCATGTCGAAGAAAAAGCGCTTGTTGAGAATTCTGTTATCTGGAGTCACACACGTATTTCCAGCTTTGCCGAGATCCGCGACTCGATCATCGGCCGCAGCTGCCATATCGGCCGTAATGCAGTCGTGAATGCGGGAACCGTGCTTGGTGATAAAGCTTCAATACCTGATTATTCGAAGGTCTGAAACCTCTTGAAATGCCCGAACTTCCCGAAGTTGAGATCGTGGTCCGCTGCCTCGACCAGATCCTGTCCGGCCGACGCTTCGAAAGCGCAGAACTTCGACGGCAAAGACTTGCCCCTGACATCACGCCGAAAAAGTTCGCTAATCGCCTCGTTGGTGCACAGATCAACTTTGTTCACCGACGCGGCAAGCATATTCTTTTCGACCTGGATAATGGAAGAACACTGATAACACACCTGCGCATGAGCGGACGTTTTTGGCTGCTCGATCCTGAAAGCAGCGAACCAAAATTCTCGCATGCGGTTTTTGAACTCGACGACGGAGAACGACTTGTCTTTCAGGATCAAAGACATTTCGGTTTCATGAATGTCGTCGAGACATCAAGACTTTTTCAGGCTAAGGAACTTGCGAAACTCGCTCCGGAGCCGTTATCCGAGGATTTCAGCGACGATTATTTTCGCAAGACCTTGAAAGGGACGAAGCGAAACATAAAGGCATTGCTGCTGGATCAGACTCGAGTCTGCGGGGTCGGTAACATCTATGCATCCGAAGCCCTTTTTCTTGCAGGTGTGCGTCCGACGGCTGTTTCTGGAGCCATCACTAAGGCGAAGACTGTTGTTCTTCGAGAATCGATCGTACAGGTTATGAATGAAACGCTCGAACTTGGAGCAAATATTCCACTGGACCGATCGAATATCGGCGGTAATATTTACGGGCCGAATTCCGATGGTGACTGGCGCGTTTACGGTCGCGAAGGCGAACTGTGTCTGAAATGCAGATCAACGATCAAGCGAATCGTACAGGGGACACGCTCGACATATTATTGCCGTAGTTGTCAAAGATAGTTTCTTGTTGATTTCACGCGTGCACAGTCGAGATTATCCCGCTTGACACTGCAATAATTAAGTCGCACTATTGCGCAATAGAGATCGTGGTGAGTTATTGCGACTTGCGACCACGTAAAATAAACTGCTAAACAGCCTACGGACATAACGTTTTTTCAAAAAGTCTCGCTGTTTGGCGAGGCTTTTTCTATGAACGACTTTCGCGAAATACTCGATTCAGAACATGTTTACGTTTTCGATGGTGCGGTCGGAACGCGGCTTTACGATAAAGGCGTTTACATCAATCGCAGTTACGACGAGTTGAATCTGACCCAGCCTGATCTCGTGCGTGAGGTGCACGAGGAATATATAAAGGCCGGTTCCGAGATCATCGAGACCAACACTTTCGGAGCGACGCGGCACAAGCTGCAGCCATACGGACTTGAAACCAAGGTGCGCGATATCAATATCGCGGCCGTGAAGATCGCACGCGAAGCGGCGGGCGATCGAGCCTTCGTAGCAGGTGCGATCGGCCCGCTTGGGCTTCGAATCGAACCGTTCGGGCCTACATCCTTCGATGAAGCAAAGGAAATGTTCAAGGAGCAAGTCGAAGGATTGCTCGAAGGCGGCGTCGATCTTTTCGTTCTCGAGACATTTTCCGAACTGCCCGTGATCGAACAAGCGATCCGCGCCGTGCGCGAGCTCTCCGATCTGCCGATAATCGCCCAGATGGCGATCCAGATGGACGGCAAAACGACCTTCGGAACGACTCCAGAAGTATTCACCGCACGGCTGGACGAACTCGACGTCGACGTGATCGGCTTGAATTGCGGCATGGGCCCGAACCATGTACTTAATGCTCTGGAAAAAATGCGGCCGTTCACGTCAAAGAAACTTTCTGCTCAGCCGAATGCCGGACTGCCGCGTGATGTTCAGGGCCGACAGTTTTATATGGGCTCGCCGGATTACATGGCTGAGTTTTCTCGCCGCTTCGTTCAGGCCGGAGCCAGTTTCGTCGGCGGCTGCTGCGGTACGACACCGACGCACATCAAATTGATCGCAGAAGCGATCCGGTCGGTCAGCCCGCGACAGGCGATCAGCGAAGCGAGGAAGGACAGTGCCCGCGTTGCCGACCTTACGCCGGTCGATGTCCAGGTCGTGCCGGCCGAAGAACGTTCGAACTGGGGCCGAAAGATCGCCCGCGGCGAGTTTGTGACCTCGGTCGAGGTGCTTCCTCCAAAAGGCTGCGACGCTCAGAAAACACTCGATTCGATCCGCTTGCTTAAGGACGCGGGCGTGGACGGCGTGAACATTCCCGACGGGCCTCGAGCTCAGACGCGCATGTCCGCCCAGGCGACGGCGGTATTGGTCGAACGTGAGATCGGCATTGAGGCCGTCCTGCATTATTGCTGCCGCGACCGCAACCTGCTCGGCATGATGTCCGACCTCCTTGGCGCAGCGGCATTGGGTTTACGCAACCTGCTCCTTATCACGGGCGACCCGCCGAAGATGGGCCCGTATCCCGACGCGACCGCCGTCTTCGACATCGATGCGCTCGATATCGGCAACAACCCGATCGGCAAACCGACGGCATTCTCGATCGGCGTCGGCGTAAATCCCGGCGCGGTCAACCTTGATGAAGAGATCCGCCGCTTCGAATGGAAGGTCGAGGCCGGGGCCGAATACGCGATAACCCAACCGGTTTTCGATACCGGGCAGCTTCGAACATTCCTCGAAAAGATCTCGCACGTCAAGATACCGATCGTCGCCGGCATCTGGCCGCTGATCTCGTTTCGCAACGCCGAGTTCATGCATAACGAAGTGCCCGGCGTAAACGTCACACCGGACATACTGGAACGCATGCGTGTCGCGTCCGAGAAAAGCAAGGAACACGCTCGCGACGAAGGCATCGCCATCGCCCGCGATTCGCTTTTGGAAGTCCGCAACGTGATCCAGGGCGTCCAGGTCTCGGCACCGTTTGGCAATGTGAAATACGCCCTGCAGGTATTCGATGTGCTCGACGAGTTCAATTCAACCGGCGCTGAGGCTTCTTTGCCGGCTTAGTTCAGTCGTGATTCCCGCCCTGTCCGGTGCTTGTCCGCCGCTTGTCCGGGCCGTGTCCGCAGGCCTCCTACGGACAAACAAGTCGCTTGTTTTCAATAATTACCAACACTTTGAGAACGAAAAACGGCGATTTTTCAAAAAACTTTTTCTCGCTTGTCCCGCTAGCCAAAATTACAGATAGCTGTCAAAGATCGTGGACCCATTTCGGTCCCAGTCTGCTGCGACACAGCGTATCATGAACAGCACAGATTGTAAATAGGTTTGTTCGTGAAACAGTTACTGGTCGCCCTGACGAGGGTGCCACTTGTTACGGAGTCAACACGATCTTTCCGTTGGCTTTGTTTTCGATAATGGCGTGGTGGGCAAGTGGGGCGTCGGCGAGCGGGTATTGTTTTGAAACGGCAGGATTCAAAAATCCTCTGGATAGGCCGTCGAATATCGCAGTGTGAATTTCGGCGAGTTTTTCCGCGGGTGCATTGAAGAGCGACATACCCAGGATCGTCGTTTCCTTTGTCATCGCCTGCCGCGGGGTGAATTGGATCGACCCGCGGTTGCCGACGATCACGATCCGGCCAAACATCGCGAGAGCCTCGAAATCCCGCTCGAGGTTTTCATTTGCAAGCATCTCGATGATGACGTCAACACCTTTGCCGCCGTTGAATTCGTGGATCTCGCTAAAGTGATCGACGTCGGTGTGATCGAAAACCGCGTCGGTACCTTGATCTTTTACAAGCTGCTTCCCTTCGTCAGAGCTTGCCGTCCCGATAACTTTCAAACCAGCGTTCTTTGCCCACTGAACTGCAGCGACGCCGACACCGCCCGAAGCTCCGTGGATCAAAACGGTTTCGCCCTGTTTTGCCGCTGCTTTTTGAAACAACGCCCGATAGCTTGTGGCGTAGGGCGTCCAAACGCCCGCGCCCTGTTCGAAGGTAATGTTGTCGGGCAGCGTTCCTAAATGGCTTTCGTCGCACAACGCAAATT
>QHXS01000169.1 GCA_003223975.1 Acidobacteriota bacterium | reverse complement strand
CGCCGACTTGCGGGTCCATCATCGTTGCCCAATATTCGTCAACGGTGGTCGGGTTGAACGAAAAGATCCAATTGCGTGCCTCGCGCATTTTGTCTTCGCGACGCAGGTCATAAAGTTTAAGTATTAGGTCAGCAGATTCTGCTTTGCTCATTCAATTGCCTCCGAATTAAGATAAAGTCTAAGTTGTTGGGGTCAAGATATTGTACCAGTTCGCAAGCTAAATTTATCCTGAAATCGGTATTAAATTTTCTTATTTTTCGATGTGTTAGATCCGCCGATGAACGCTGAGATCTCCGAATTCTTACAGTCCAGAATTGATGCCGGCGATTTCCCGTCGGCTGTGTATCTTGTTGCAGAAAAAGGGGAAATTGTTTTTCAAGACGCCCTCGGATTCGCCGTCGTCGAGCCGGAAAGGATCGAAGCGCGGCTGGACACAGTCTATGATCTGGCGAGTTTGACCAAGCCGTTGGTAACTGGCTTGTTATTAGCGCAATTAATCGAAAAAGGACAGGTTGATCCTAATCAGTTAATCGAAAATTATTTCGCAGATGCCACAGTATTCGGTCTCGCTTCGGACTTCGACGCTTTAGATACATATGTCCGCGAACTCTTGACCCATTCTTCGGGATTTCAGGCGTGGAAGCCGTTCTATCTTATTGTTGAGGATCGAACCGAGGTACTTGTGGACATCCTGAATACGGCCCCAACGCCGGACAAACCACAAATTCTTTACAGCGATTTGAATTTTATTGTTCTCACTTTCCTGATCGAACGAATCTTTGATGAGCGGCTTGACGAGATTGCGAAAGTAAGGATGTTCGAGCCTCTCGGGCTCGAAGACACCTTATTTAACCCGTTAAGAGATATCTTGCTAACACGGATTGCCGCATCCGAAACGGGAAATATGTATGAGAAGCAGGTTTGCCTAGAGCAGGGTTATCTGGATGAAGTGATGATTAAGTATCGAGTTCCTCAACATGTTTTTCGCGACTATACGATATGTGGCGAGGTTCACGATGGCAATGCGTATTTCATGGGCGGCGTTGCCGGGCATGCGGGCCTGTTTTCGACAGCAGAAGAGGTTTTCAAGATCGCGCTGCAGTTTTTGCCGAATTACACGCAGCTTTTGAAGCCAGAGACATGTGGCCTTTTCACAACGAATTTCACGAAGGGTTTAAACGAAGATCGTTCTTTCGCGTTTCAGCTTGCGTCGACAAAAGATTCGACGGCCGGGACTAAGATGTCGCCGGAAAGCTTTGGGCATAACGGGTTTACAGGCACCTCGGTCTGGATCGATCCTGGAAAAGATCGTGTATTCGTGCTTTTAACAAACCGTACACACGATCATCCGCTGCCGTTTGTGAACATAAACTCGGTTCGACGGCGGTTTCACGACCTGGCGATCGCGGCTTTGGACAATATATCAAGCAACTAAAGTGGAGTCTGATATAATCCAACTACTCGCTTTCCCCAAACGAACCAAGATGAAGAGACTTTTGCTCACTTTCGTCAGCTTCGGGGCATTCGCGATACCGCTTGTGGCCCAATCTTCCCGTGTCCGGGTTGTTCCGACACCGACGCCGGCTCCGCCCAGAATCCAAAACGATACTCAGCCTGGCTCCGATAACCGCGGCGCGCCCGTCCTTCGCGGCGGCAATCAGCAGCGAAATACCGCTGTGACACCGACACCGACTCCGCCCGTCAACGCTGAAGACGAGGTGATCAAGATCGATACCAATCTGGTCACGATGCCGGTTTCTGTACTCGACCGCGACGGCCGTTTTATTTCGGGCCTAACACAAAAGGATTTTCATATTTTTGAGAATGGCGTTGAGCAAAAGATCGAGTACTTCCAGTCTGTCGAACAGCCGTTTACTGTTGTACTTCTAATTGATGTCAGCCCGTCCACACGATATCGCATTGAACAGATCCATCAGGCGGCGGTGGGTTTCGTTAATCAGCTCCGGCCAAATGACCGGGTAATGGTCATCTCGTTCGATGATAACGTCCACGTTTTGACCAATCCTACGAACGACCGAAATCAGCTTCGAAACGCGATCGAAATGGCCCAGTTTGGTGATGGAACCAGTTTGTACGAAGCCATCGATCTATCGATCAATCGCGAGCTGAAACGTATCGAGGGGCGCAAAGCGATCGTGCTTTTCACGGATGGTGTAGACACTACATCGCGACACGCTACGTTCGAAAGCACGATTCAGGATACTGAGGAAACAGATGTTTTGGTCTACCCGATCCGATTTAACACGCAGACCGATGCCGGCGGCGGCTGGGGCGGCGGAGGCGGAGGCTATCCAAACCGGCGCCGTGGTTACCCTAGCGGCGGAGGGCTGAATGACATTATCGCCCAGATCATGGGCGGTGCGGTTCGAGGTTTTCCCGGCGGGGGAATGGGCGGCAGCCCGGAAGAATACGCTCTCGGGAAACGCTATCTAGAGTTGCTTGCGCAAAACAGTGGCGGCCGAACGTTCGAAGCCGATACGTACGGCAACCTTGAAGCTGCATTTACGGGAATTGCTGAAGAGCTTCGGCGACAGTACTCGTTAGGTTATTCACCTGACAATGTCGGCCAAATCGGCGAGCGAAAGCAGATCAAGATACGTGTCATGCGGCCGGATGTCGTCGTTCGCGCGAAAACAAGCTATATAGTCGGGCAGAATACCGGACGCTGATCAAACAATTGTGCCGTCCGGCACAGTCGCGCCTTTAGGAACAATAATGATGCCGTCGCGAATGTAATAGCATCCGTTCGGACCGTCGGCATTTTCTATTCCAGTTGCATTCAGCAACGCTACGTCCTTTCCGATCCTGACGTTTTTATCGATTATCGCTCGACGTATCGTCGTGTTCCGGCCGATTCCCACATGCGGTTTTCCGGCATCGAGATTCTGCTGTATTTCTTCCAGGGGTTCGAAGAGGTCTGAGCCCATGACGATCGATTGTTCGATCTTCACCCCAGTATCAATACGGCTCCGGAGACCAATGATCGATCGGCGGACAAACACTCCGTTCATAATGCAGCCTTCGCTGACCATCGAATTATCAATATCACAATCGTGCAGTTTCGAGGGCGGCAAATATCGGCTCCGCGTATAGATCGGGGCTTCCGTGTCGAAGAAATTGAATTTCGGGAGCGGAGACGCAAGGTCAAGGTTTGCGTCGAAGAAGGCACGGATCGTCCCGATGTCTTCCCAGTAGCCGTTGAATAGGTACGCCTGTACGTTGTAGTTGTCGATCACTGCCGGAATGATCTCACCGCCGAAATCCACCGCCTTGTCATTCGTCTGGAGCAGCTCAAGGAGCTTTTGGTAATCGAAGACGTAAATTCCCATCGAGGCCAAATAGGGCCTTAATTCCGACTCGGCCGCGGACAAACCAAAACTCGTTGTATCGACGCGCATCTCTTCGAGCGCATCGCCTTTCGGCTTTTCTTTGAATTCCACTATCTTGCCGGCAGGATCGGTTTTGAGGAGGCCAAAGCCCTCAGCATCGGACGGATTCGCCGGAATCACCGAGATCGTAACGTCGGCATTTGTCTCGTAATGACGAGATAGAAATTTCCGGTAGTCCATCCGATACAAGTGATCACCTGAAAGGATAAGAAGCGTTCGCACGTTCCAGTCGCGAAGGTGCGGCAGGATCTGCCTGACCGCGTCGGCAGTGCCCTGAAACCAATCTGGGCTGTCTTTTCGCTGTTCGGCGGCAAGGATCTCGACGAAGCCGGTCGAGAAATTCGAAAATCGATAGGTCTGCGAAATATGGCGGTTGAGCGACGCCGAATTATATTGCGTAAGAACAAATATCTGCGTGATCCCGGAGTTTATACAGTTCGAGACCGGCACGTCGATCAGTCTGTATTTTCCACCGAGGGGCACCGCGGGCTTCGAGCGCTCGCGCGTCAACGGAAAGAGCCTTGAACCGGCACCACCGCCTAAGATCAATGCAACGACATTATCGCTCTGAGCCATGCTCTAGAGTGTAAAACGGAAAGCGGAAAACGGAAAACAGAGGAAATAGTGGAAATTTGAAAACGGAAAATGCAAAATGGAGGAAGCCGCTCGAGCGGCGGAGCGTTATTTAGACTTGAAAAAATTCTTACCTTTCGCTTTCCATTTTCCATTTTCCATTTTCCGTTGATCATGTGGTATTGGGTAAAGATACTTTCGCTTAGCCTCGCAGGGGCGATCGGCCTGTGGCTCCTGTATGAGCTAGCCACGTTTCCGTCGATCTCGAGCTTGAAAACTGAAAATCCGACGACCACTTCGATGATCGAATATCGGCTTTCCCAGGAGCGGGCAAATGGCGAAGAGCTGCGAAAGTTCATGATCTGGGTGCCTATCGAACAGATCTCTCCGCATTTGCAGCGAGCCGTGCTTGCCGGGGAGGATAATAGGTTCTTCGAGCACCACGGGTTCGATTGGGAAGCGATCCAAAACGCCTGGGACGAAGCGAGAAAAGAAGGGGAACGTGAAGCACGCGAAGAATGCGAGGCGGACGCAAAAACGAAACAGGAGAAAAAGGACTGCGCACCTAGCGAAGACGACTGGATCCCACCGATGCCTAAATTCGGCCGCGGAGCTTCGACCATCACACAGCAGCTTGCAAAGAATCTTTATTTAAGCGAAGACCGCAATTTTGTGCGAAAGGGCCGGGAAGCCGTGTACACCTATTTCCTCGAACGGGATCTTTCGAAAAAACGCATCCTTGAACTTTATTTGAACGTCATCGAATGGGGCGATGGTGTTTACGGAGCTGAGGCAGCCGCGCGCCGGTACTTCAACAAATCTGCCTCGAGTCTCACCCGCGAAGAAGCCGCATTTTTAGGAGCGATGATCCCGTCGCCACTTAACGTTTTCAATCCAGTTAAAAACCGCAAGCGAGTCGTTCGCCGCCAGCGGGTTCTTTTGCGTTACATGAACGGCATCCAGCTGAAATACTAATTCATCTCTGTAGACGTTCTCTGTACCAAGGCGAATGAAAACGCATCATGTTCGCAAAGCTTGTTGTCGGCGTGAGCAGACCGCTGAGGATGTTACGCAACGCCTTGTTGTGGATCTTTTTCTCGACCCATCCCCGGAGTACGTACCTATCGATGATGTCTTCGGCGATCGCAAGGCCGGTGCCGACCGTAGGCGTGATCACGATGTCCAAATACGTCAAACGGCTGCGTCCGTCATCATGCAGCCTCTGCCCGACGTTACCAAGCGACGCTTCGCTGATCGGCCCTATCTCGAACTGCAAGCTCCAAAGAGCCGACCAAGCCATCGCCTTCATCCTGGAACTCCAATACGCTTTTGAGCCGCCGAATTCCTGTCTCAGCGATTTGCCGCTGTTGTGAATGAAGATCCGGCTTGTGATGGCGCCCTGCATCGGGTGCGCAATGTAGTTAGTGAAAAATTTGCCGCCGTCATCCCAACCTTTAAGGTTCGCCACTGATTCTTTCCAATCACGGAAAAATGGGCCATCGAGTTCGCTTCGCGTTTTTTCCTCGGTCATTCGGAATCCGTGCTGCACCGCAAGGAAAGTCCCGGACTGCAGGAGCGCGCCCGTCCAATGAAATCTGGTGTCGGTCAGGTATCTGGTTTTAACGTCATCAGGATCGGTCGATTCCTGACCTTCCTTTTTGACCTCCGTTCCTGAACCGGTTGCATCGCCGGCTCCGGATGGCTGCGGATCGAACTGCTTTTTGAAGAAGTCGGGCCGAAATGCCGTTCTTAACTTCGCAATTTCATTAGGCGCAGATGTTGGCCCCTCAGCTGAATTATATTCGGTTGTTGTGTCTAATTTGCGGATGGCGTGATGGGCCCCCGCTGTTCTGACAGACGGAACGTCCTGCGCGAGGGTCGTGAAACAGCCGATTGCGATGACTACGGCTGCCAGAACATGCTTCATAACCTCTCCAGCGATCAGGAATCGAATCCGGCTGAGACTTCGGGACACATGATCGTAAGAAACAACTCAAAGTTAGAAACCGATGTCAGGATCGGGAAGTGAGACGCTTGATCTGGCGTATGTTATCAGAAAAGCGCCTAACCGGAAAATAAAAAGCAAAAAGGTGAGCGATCTCGCCCACCTTGATCGTGCGTAAAAATGGATTTCGGACTACTTGGTTGCCATTGCCTTTGATTGGCCTGCGGTCCTTATTTCGTCTACGACCCATTTTGCGCCGCCGAATTTTTCTGTGACAAAAAGCACGAATCGGATATCGACCGAGATCGTGCGATTGACGTTCGGATCGTAATAAAAGTCGTTCCCGAGACCTTCGTAATTGCCGTCGAAGCACAGCCCGACCTGTTCGCCGTATGCATTGAGTATCGGCGAGCCGCTGTTTCCGCCGATAATATCGGTGGTCGAAAGGAAGTTGACCACCACACTGTCGCCCGAGCCGTAGCGTCCGAAATCATGCGCCGCCTGCAGGTCCTTCAGTTTCTGCGGCATATCGAACGGATTAACGCCCGTGTCTTTTTCGAGCATTCCTTTCATTGTGGTGAACGGTGTGCGGAATTCTGCCTCGCGCGGTTGGTAGCCCTTTATGTAACCGTACGAAAACCGCTGAGTGAAATTGGCGTCGGGATACGGCGTAATGCCGCGCATTTCTGCCATTCCCTGCTGATAAAGCAGTCGCAGTCTGTCGATCTTGGAAGCGAACATGGCGGCACGAGCTGCGGCAGCCTCTTTTTCCTTCGCCAACGCGGCGGCAAATGATCTTACGTCGTCGCGCTCGGGACGGTAATCCATCGTTTGCGGGCCATAGAGCGCAGCAAGCGTTTCGGCCTTCCAATAGCTGCCTTCGGCGACGTTTGCTGCGAACGCTGCTTCGGCAGCCTTTCGATTGCCCTTGTCCTTGAAATACTGCTCGGCCCAATCGAATTTCTGTCCCTCGGGTAACTCAGCGAAGGCCCTCAAAAAGAACTTGAGCATTTCACGTTCATAGCTTGGTTCGTAGTCTGCGAGCTGCTTTTGGATCTCGGCGAGCTTCGC
>QHXS01000168.1 GCA_003223975.1 Acidobacteriota bacterium | reverse complement strand
AATCTTTCGTATGTGCTTGCAAAGAACGGATACAATGTCTCAAAGTACGTGCCTTACGGGCCGATCGCGGACACCATTCCATATCTGATCCGGCGAGCGCAGGAAAACACTTCCGTCACGGGACAGGTCAGCCGCGAACTGCAATTGATAGAAAGGGAATTGAAACGTAGAAAATTAGCGTAGGCCAGTGATCAGGCGGATCGATCTGTCAGAAACTTTCCGATTCGGATCTGCTTTCCATTTATTAATTAGATCGCTTTCTTCATCGGTCAAGGGCATGTTCCCGATGTCCGAAACTTGCGTGCTTTCGAAAGCGCGGTCGGTAATTGCGACGTGCGGCACAGCGATCGTAAGTGAAGAATTGTTCTCGATCGCCTGCTCGATCGACCCTGCATCGGGAAACAGTTCGTTAAATGTCGCGAGATGCCAAACGATCCCACTTTCGTCGTTTTCGACGGCTAGTAACTTTAACAATGCGAATCCGGCCTCGAGCTGAAAAAACAGATAATCGCCGGCCTTAAATCTGTTGTCCATTTGTGCGAGGATAGCATACCGATATGACAAACGAAGAAATGCTGGCTTTTGCCATCGAGGAAGCTAAATTGGGTTTGTCCGAAGGCGGCATTCCTATCGGCGCTGCGCTTTTCGATTCGCTTGGAAATTGCCTCGGCCGCGGCCATAATCGTCGTGTCCAAGAGAACGATCCTTCGATCCATGGCGAGACGGATGCGTTTCGAAAAGCGGGCAGGCAAAAGACGTATCGCGACAAGATCATGGTGACAACGCTCGCACCCTGCTGGTACTGCAGCGGGTTAATACGACAGTTTAATATTGGAACCGTGGTCGTCGGTGAATCTGCCACTTTCGCGGGCGGCATCGATTGGCTCCGAGCTAACGGCGTTCAAGTTTACGATCTGCATTCAGCGGAATGCGTCGCGATGATGAGCGATTTTATTGCAAATAACCCTGCGCTTTGGAACGAGGACATTGGTGAAGATTGAGTAAATATTCTCCAAATGAGAAAATGACTGTTTGCGGTATCGAAGGGGATTTATTCAAAGAGTGGATGAAAACAAATGAGTGATAGAAAACAAGCGGTAATAATTAGTGCGGCAAGAACGCCAACAGGTAAATTTCAAGGGGCCTTAAAAGGTTTTACAGCGCCGGAACTGGGCGCGATCGCTATTAAGGAAGCAGTTAAAAGAGCTGGCGTCGATCCGGCGAAGGTCGACGAGGTCATCATGGGCTGCGTCGTTCAGGCCGGCATCGGACAAGCACCGGCGAGGCAGGCAGCGATGAAAGCAGGGCTTCCGCCGGAGGTATCGGCGCTGACCGTGAATATGGTCTGCGGTTCGGGACTCAGAGCAGTAGCGTTGGCCTCGCAGTCAATACAACTCGGCGATGCCGAATACGTTGTCGCCGGAGGAATGGAATCGATGTCGAATATTCCCTACGCGATGCCTGGCGCGAGAGATGGCTATCGCATGGGTAACCAATCTGTCGTCGACCTTATGGTCCATGATGGGCTTTGGTGCCCATTCGAGAACTGGCACATGGGCAACACTGGCGAGGTAGTCGCGGAAAAACACCAGATCACTCGTGAAACGCAGGACCAGTTCGCATATGATTCTCACCGGAAAGCGCACGAGGCCCAACAGAAAGGTTACTTCAAAGACGAGATCGTACCCATGGAGATCCCGCAGAAAAAGGGTGAGCCGATCGTTCTCGATTACGATGAGCCTGTGCGTCCGGATACTACGATCGACTCGCTTGGGAAATTGAAACCGGCGTTTAAAAAGGACGGCGGGACTGTGACAGCCGGGAACGCGCCGGGCGTTAATGATGGTGCTTCGGCACTCGTGGTCACCTCCGATGTCAATGCGAAAGATCTCGGCGTGGAACCATTGGCCCGCGTCGTTTCCTATGCCGTTTCGGGCATAGAACCGAAGTACATAATGCTCGCTCCGGTTGAAGGTGTCCGCCGAGCCGTTGCGAAAGCCGGCTGGAAATTAGAAGACGTTGAGCTATTTGAATTAAATGAGGCGTTTTCCGTCCAGGCTCTCGGGGTTATGAAGGAACTCGGCATCAATCCCGATCTCGTAAACGTTAATGGCGGAGCGGTCGCTATGGGCCACGCTATCGGCAATTCCGGCGGCCGCGTTTTGACAACGCTTTTGTACGAAATGAAACGTCGCGGTGCGAAACGTGGCGTCGCGGGGCTTTGCCTGGGCGGCGGCAATTCGGTTGCTATGGCGGTCGAACGCGATTGATAACTTACCGCAACAAACGAAACCAGAATTCGTATATCATTATGTCCGGGTGAGCCCTTATGAATGCAAACGACAAAGCTCGACTTTTAGGTTTATTTTTCTGGCTTTTCACCGCGTTATACATATTTGTCGTTCTCGGGATCGGGGTCGCATATTTGACGATCTTTGGCCTCGTATTTTCGACGGTTCCCCAAAAAGCTGGTGATCCCCCACCCGAGATGATCATGCTGATCATGGCGGCCGCTTTCTTTGTCGCTCTGGTCTTCATGGTCTTATTTTCCATTCCGAAGCTGGTTGCAGGCTACGGTTTGCGAAAGAATAAGCCGTGGGCACGCACATGGGCGACCATTGCTTCAATAATGATCTGTATGTCGTTTCCGCTTGGGACTGCGATCGGCGTCTTCGGGCTCGTTTTTCTTTTCAGCGATGAAGGAAAGCTGTATTTCGATCAGCAGTCGTACGCCGGTGCTCTTGGCCCGAATCAACCTGCGGCAAAAAGTTGGCAATAAGTAGAATAACTTTTTAGTTCGGCGGTGAGGCTGCATTCTCGCCGCCTTTTGTTTTGTCATTCATACGCAGTTATCGTAGAATCACGGTTTTCATTCAACGATACTGGAGCAATAAATAAACAATGAGCGAAATTATTGGTGTCATCGGTGCAGGCACAATGGGCAACGGCATCGCACAGACCGCTGCAGCATCCGGCTTTGATGTCGTTATGTGCGATGTGAGAGCGGAGTTAGTCGAACGCGGCATAGCGAACATTTCCAAAAGCTTGGATCGCTTCGTTAAAAAGGAATCTATCACCGAAGATCAGAAGTCAGCGACACTCGCCCGAATAACCACCACGACCGAACTTTCGGGCCTTAAAGACTGCTCCCTGGTGGTCGAGGCCGCGACGGAAAATTTCGACATCAAAAAGCAGATATTCGAAGCGCTTGACGCCATCACTGGTCCCGACTGCACCCTGTCCTCGAATACTTCCTCCATCTCCATCACGAAAATTGCGGCCACAACAAAGCGCGCGGACAAAGTCATCGGAATGCACTTTTTCAACCCGGTTCCACTTATGAAACTAGTTGAAGTTATCCGTGGAATTGCAACATCTGATGAGACTTACGGGAAAGTTAAGGAGCTATCCGAAAAGCTCGGCAAGGTGCCTGTCGAGTGCAATGATTACCCTGGTTTTGTATCAAATCGCGTCCTGATGCCGATGATCAACGAAGCGATCTTTGCATTACATGAAGGAGTTGCGATCAAGGAGGCGATCGACGAGATCATGAAGCTTGGAATGAACCACCCAATGGGCCCGCTCACACTGGCGGACTTCATCGGGCTTGACGTTTGTCTCGCAATTCTAAACGTTCTCCACGACGGCCTTGGGGATCCCAAATATCGCCCATGCCCGCTGCTTAAAAAATACGTCGACGCCGGTTGGCTCGGCCGTAAGAGCGGCAAAGGCTTTTACGACTATCAAAAATGATCCGGGACAGGTAAGGCGTAAACGCGCGGCTAACGTTCGGCATCTAAAGCAAATACGCGTTTTCCGCCGTGGTACGCGTGAAATTCATCTTGTTTGGTAATAATTAATGCAAAAACTATTTTCAATTGCTCTCGTGCTTTTTTGTTTGGCAGCAAGTTCGTTTGGTCAGGTCAAAGTAGCGCCCCTGCCCATCAAGCAGAGAACCCTCGCCAACGGATTGCGTGTCGTTTCGGTTCAGGACAATTCGAGTCCAACTGTTTCGATCCATCTTTGGTACAACGTGGGCGGAAAGAACGACCCGCCCGGACGTTCGGGTTTCGCTCATTTGTTCGAGCACTTGATGTTCAAGTCGACGAAGAATATGCCGAGTGAAAAAATGGACCGCCTTACGGAAGATGTTGGCGGATTCAATAACGCTTCGACTTGGCCTGACTTTACCAACTACTTCGAGGTAGTTCCTTCCAATCATCTCGAGACCCTGCTATGGGCAGAGTCGGAGCGAATGGTAAATCTAAACGTCGACGAAGCGAATTTCCTCTCTGAGCGAAAGGTCGTACAGGAAGAGTACCGCACTAGAGTGCTCGATCCTCCATACGGGCGACTGTACTGGTATCTCGATGACATCACATTCCAAAAGCATCCGTACCGTCGCGGAGTGATCGGCGATCTCGATCAACTCGAGGCGGCGACGCGAGCCGACGCGGAAAAGTTTTACAAGGAATATTATCGTCCCGACAACGCGGTCATGATCGTCGTCGGGGATTTTGAGCAGAGTCAGTTCGACTCATGGGTCGACAAGTATTTCGGTTCGATAAAGAAGCCTGCCGACGCGATCGCGAGGGTCACGGAAGTGGAGCCCGAATGGGCGACCGAACGTCGATTCGAGAAGTTCGGACCGATCGTACCTTTCCCCGCAACGGCGATCGTATATCGCGCTCCGAAGACGACGAGTCCGGATATTCCGGCCCTAAAGCTTGCAGCTTCGATCCTCGCGGGCGGCGAAAGTTCTCGACTCTACATGGCTCTGGTTCGCAATCAACAGATAGCACAGGAAGCGACGCTCGATCTTACTCTTAGTACCGAAGGCGGTCGCATGGCATTTATCGGCATAGGTGCTGAGAAGGGAACGTCACAGAATCTCGAAGCATCTCTTCTTGCCGAATTAAAGAAGATCCAGGACATCGGTGTCACCGCGAAGGAGTTAGAAAAAGCGAAGAACCAGCTCATATCAGATACGATCCGCGAGCGTGAGACCAACGACGGAAAGGCCGTCGCGATCGAGGCCGCCGTTGCCTATCTGAACGATCCGCTGGCAGTCAACAAAGATGTCGCCGCCCTCGAAGCGGTGACAGCTGCAGATATTCAACGCGTTATGAAGCAATATTTCAAAGACAACAATCGCGTAGTCATCTATTACAGCCAGGAGAAAAAGGCGGAGGGAGTGAAATGAAAATGAAAATACAGAGTTCCTTGTATCTAGTTTTCCTCGGTGCTCTTGCGTTCTCAGTGCTCGGGCAAATCCCGGAGCCTGGTCCGGCGAAGTCCGTTAATGTTCCCCCCGTGATCGAAACGAAACTCAAGAACGGGCTGACCGTTGCAGTAGTTGAGAAGCATAGTTCTCCGGTCGTCACGGTGCAGCTCGTCATTAGGGCGGGCGCCGGAATCGAAGAAACAAAAAAAGCGGGGCTGGCGAATTTCACGGCGGATATGCTTACCAAGGGAACTACATCCCGAACGGCCGAACAGATCGCCGAAGGAATGGAATTTCTCGGAGCGTCGATCGATACCGGCGCGGGCTGGAACAGCTCCTCGGTATCGATGACGGTAACCTCTGACAAGCTCGATCAGGCAATGGCGATCATGTCAGACGTCGTGCTTAATCCTTCTTTCACGCAAAAGGAGCTCGACCTGATGAAGTCGCAGTCCCTGGACGAGCTTAAGTCAAATCTGACTCAACCGTCTTTTCTCGGGAGTTATGTTGCCAGCGCATATAGCTTCGACGAACATCCTGCCGGCGGAACACCCCAGAGTCTCGAAGCCATGAACAGAAAAGACCTGCTCGACTTCTACAAAGACGCGTATGACCCGGCTCGGGCCGTGCTGATTTTTACCGGGGACATACTTCCGGCAAAAGCGCGGACGATCGCAAACACGTTCTTTGGAGCTTGGAAACCCAAACCTGCCGAACGCAAAGAAATTATTGCGTCGATGGATAAGGCTCCGACAACTGCAGCCGAGAATGTCCCCGTGACATCGCCGCTCTTCAAGCGGATCTTCGTCCTGGATGTTCCGCAATCTGGACAGGCGTCGGTTACCTACGCCAAATCGATAAATGAAGGCCGGGTCCGCTTTGGGAGCACGCCGCGTCCGGCGGTCTCTATCAACAAGTCGTACTATCCGGCTCTCGCTCTAAACTCCGTTCTGGGCGGCGGCTATTCGTCTCGATTGAATCTCGAGATCAGGATAAAACGCGGGCTTAGTTATGGAGCCGGAAGCAATTTCTCGTGGCGATCGGATTCGTCGAATTTTACGACACGTACCCAAACGAAGAATATATCCGCTGCTGAAGTCGCTGAATTGGTTCTTGCCGAGATCAAGAAGTTGACAGAGACACCGATAAGCAATTCCGAGTTAGTACCGCGTAAATCTGTGATCACTGGAAATTTCGGGCGCAACCTCGAAACTTCGGCCGGCCTGGCGGCGGCGATCGCTGATCTCTATACCTTTGAAATCGGGACAGCGGAGTTGAACAAGTATGTTGCTAACGTAGGCGTCGTGACGGATGACCAGATCCGTGAATTTGCAAAGGCAAATTTGAAGGGAGGCGACGTGATCATCGTCGGCGATTACTCGGTATTTAAGGACGACCTTGCGAAGCGATTTCCCAATGTGAAGATCGATGTGGTGAAGGTCGACGAACTCAACATCGAGAGCCCGACGCTGCGAAGATCGGACGTTCCTTAATAACAATTCGATATTGCCCGCGAATTACGCGAATGGACGCGAATGCTGATAAATTAACCTTTGTCATTCGCGTTTATTAGCGTTTATTCGCGGGCGAAACTTTTTAATGCACCGAAACCTGCGATCATTTATAGACACGCTCCGTCGCGAGAATGAGATCATCGACGTGAAAGCCGAGGTCGACGCCTATCTGGAGATCGCGGAAATACACAGACGCGTGATCGAA
>QHXS01000167.1 GCA_003223975.1 Acidobacteriota bacterium | reverse complement strand
GAAGCTCGCCGGTATCAATAACGACGCAAAGGAAATGTTGATCGAGGCAGAGTCGCGCCTTCAGATGATCGAGGCAGCTGCTATGCGCGGCGGCGGATCGGCGGATTCCGAACTAGCATTGAAAAAACTTTCCGCTCGGACCGCGGAGTTGCCTATCGCTCTTGAAGCCGCCCGAATTCACCAGGAAGCCGTCGCTGAATTAGAAGCCGACGAGATCAATTCCGCCGCGGATGGCGAAAAATTACCTCAGTAATTTCTCATCTGGTAATCGCGCCAATCGTACACACCGTCGCCGTTAAGATCGGCATGGCCGCCGTTCTGGCTGAGCATATGCGTGATCTCGCCTTGCGGAGCGCGGAGGCACCGGAGCACTGCAAGCTGGTAAATATTCGCTTCCTGTTCCGCTACTGTACCGGCCTGATAATGGTTTGTCCTATATTGCCAGAAGTGCACAGTTTCGTGGACAAAGACACTTGCCAGCCACGTTTTAGAGGCGTTGAATGTCGTCTCGGCGATGTCGATCGCTCCATCCTGGAAATTGGCGCCACTGCGTGCGGCCGGCCTGATCGAAAGGTCGTAAGCCATCATCCATGTGTAATACTGATTCGCATCAGCCATCAGCATGTCCAGGCATTCGCTGGCCTTTGTGCGAAAAACTTCACCGCTAACGTATTGATTGTTTGCAATTATCCTGATCGGCATCTCTCTTACCTCCAAAATTCTTAAACGAACGACGAGGCCGAAAATGTTTTTTTGCGAAGAAAATAAATAGGCAGGATTGCGAAAGGTAACCGCGTGGCCGTTCCGGATGCTTGAATTGAACCTGTATGATCAGGTGGGCGGCCTTCTGTTTCCGAAGAAACATCAAAGCCAGATCCTCCGGCAGATCTTCACGTATGAAGACTGCACTAAATCGGGCATTAGCCTCCCGTAATTCAAGTGTTGGCTCAATTGTTGATGCTTCCGGTGGCGAACCACGCAGTAAGTATCTCTCGCGAGGGTTAATATAGCACACCGCCGACACTGCAAACAAAAAAGACGGCAGAGGCCGCTTATGGTCAAATCACTCTGTTGAGAAAACTACTGTTCGACCTCGAATTCCTGCGGAGCGATGTCGCGATGTTTGATTACACGGTCGAGAAGTTCTGTACATTCGGCGCTTCGTGATGCAAGTTGGGCATCGGACTGTGCGTGGTTTGAATTCATTCTGTGAAGCTCGTCGGCGATGTGTAGCGAAGCGAGAATGGCGACCTTTAACGAATCGACCGTCATAGTTCCCGACGCTATTTCACGCATCTTTTGGTCGACGTATTCCGCTAAACCCAGGATGTAACTGTTGTCGCCGTCCGAACGAATACTGTAAGTTTGGTTATAGATCTCAACCTGCACAAGCTGTTCGCCGGACTCGGATTTTTGATCTGTACCCAACATCGCGACCCTATCTTCCAACTGCTTCGGCGACCTCTGCATCGATGATCGTCATGGCGTCGAGCATTGCCTCGACCTTCAGCTGTATCGCGTCGCGCTCGGACAACAGCGCTTCGACCCGCGAAGCGAGACGGGATTTTTCATCTTCAAGTTCATGCATTGCACGCCGCATTCCGGAGACCTCTTTCTCCATTTGATCGTGCTCTTCGCGCATCTTTTTCGCAAACTCGATCGTCAGATAGATCTTATCCTCGAGATGCGAGAACTTCTCCATTCCCGTCAGGCCATTCATCAAAGGGTTCTCCAAAATCGTGAAGACTAGAATTGCTTAAGGTTCAGATTATGTTTGCTTTTCAAAAAAACATCAAGCGAACACGCGAGACTTTCCTTAAAATCTTTGCTTTATATGTAAATTTTCTTCGACCGCCTTTAGAAGTCGAGCGTGAACTTGTTCTACATCGTCATCCACGAGCGTTCCGGTGTCGCTCCGGTACTCTAGACGGATCGTTAACGATCGCTCGTTTGCCGCTATCCCCTTGCCTTCGTAGACGTCGACAAACTCGACACCGCGGCAAAGTTCGACGCTCTGTGCCTTGATCGTGTCGCGGACCATTCCAAAAGTAATATCGCGCCTTACCGTAAACGAAACGTCGCGTACGATCGAAGGAAACCGCGGTAAAGCCGCATAAGGAACCGGCGAACGCGGCTCGGCCAAAACGGTTTGTAGGTCGATCTCCGCAACATAGACTGGTTGTCTAAACTTGTAATTGGCGGCTATTTCCTCATTTAAACGGCCAACGGTTCCGATCGGATGGCCGTTTATCGAAATGTTCGCTGATTGTCCTGGGCGCAGATGTTTTACTTCCGCCGCCTCGAATTCAGCGCTCGTTATACCGGCCGATTCGAGGGCGGACTCAACGGCACCTTTAGCATCGTAAAAATCGAGCTCACGCCCCGGCAACGCACGCTCTTCGAAGATTTCCTTGCCGGTGATCAGCAATGATAAAAGCTCGCGCTCCGTGGGCAAATTGTCCTCGCTAAGATGCGAAGCGAAGACGCGGCCGACCTCGAAAAGCCGAAGATCCTTGTTTTGCTGGTTGAAATTCACACGAGCTGATTCAACAAGCCCTGGGAGAAGAGTCGGACGCATTCGAACGGCGCCTTCGATAACAGAGTCGCTCAGCTCGACGTATTTATTTTCGGCGCGATGGTCGAGCAAGCCAGGCACGAGTTCGTAAACATCGTCGTGCTTCTTATCGATAAAGCTGTAGCCCATCGCTTCGTCAAAACCTTGGTCTGCAAGCGTTCGCCGGATCTTGCGTTCCGTTTCTTCGGTATGCTGATACTCACCCGCGTGGTAGGCAGGCGGGAGCTCGTTAGCTACGTTTTCGTAGCCGGCGTGTCGTGCGACCTCTTCGACGAGGTCTTCCTCGATTGCGATGTCGTGCCGCCAAGACGGGGAAACGAAGATCTTGGAATTGGAACCTGAGGCTGGGGATTCATCATCTTCGCTGATGCCAAGATCGTTAAGAATCCGAAGCGATTCTTTGGCCGACACCTCCAGCCCTGTCAGCCGCTTTACAGCTTTTGAAATATCCGGCGATTCGACCGTTTTCGATTCAGTCGGACGCGGATATACATCGACAAATTCGCCGAGTTCGCCGCCGGCGAGGTCGCAGATCAAATTCGCCGCCCGATCGGAGGCATTTTGAAGATTGTTTATATCAACGCCGCGTTCGAAACGGTAGCTGGCCTCGGTTACTAGATTTAGTTTGCGCGATGTCGAACGGACACTGGCTCGATCGAAATACGCGACTTCGAGCAGAACGTTTTTTGTTTGCTCGGTTATTGACGAATCAAGCCCGCCCATAACACCGCCGACAGCAACCGGTTTTTCGGCGTCGCAGATCATCAGCATCGATGGCTCGACCTTTCTTTCGATTTCATCGAGCGTTTTGATCGTCTCGCCTGGCCGCGCGGCTCGCACCACGATCCGATTTTCAGCAAGCTTATCCAGATCGAATGCATGCATCGGCTGGCCAAGCTCGAGCATTACATAATTCGTGATATCGGCTACGTTGTTGATCGAACGCTCGCTGAGAGCCTCTAGCCGTCTCACCATCCATTCAGGCGACGGCCCGATCTCAACGCCGCGAATTATTCTGGCGGTGAATCGATAACAAAGCTCAGGATTCTCGATCTTTACAAAGTCTGGGGACAAAACAGTTGGATACGGAATTTCTAACTCCTCTCCGTGTCTCTGTGTCTCTGCGGTTAGCGGCTTTCCAGTGATAACACGCAGCTCGCGACCGACGCCTAGATGGGAAAGACAATCAGGACGGTTCGACGTGAGATCGATATCGATAACGAAATCGTCGCCGTGCGGATGGATTCCGTCGACCGCCAGGCCGACGCGCGTCAACTGCACCGCCGCTTCTTCGGCGGTGAGGTCGATGTCGATCAGGTCTTTGAGCCAGTTGTAGCTGATGTTCATTATTTGAACTGTTGAAGAAAGCGCATGTCGTTTTCGAACATATGCCGGATATCGTCGATCTCGTAAACGAGAGCAGCCATTCGTTCGAGCCCGAAGCCGAATGCGAAACCGGAATAAACCGTCGGGTCGATATTGCACGCTCGCAGTACATTCGGATGTACCATTCCGGAGCCGCCAAGCTCGATCCAGCCTGTGCCTTTGCAGGGCCGGCAGCGTTCGCCGTCCAACTTGCCCGAACCGTGACAAACGAAGCACGAAAAATCGAACTCTGCTGAAGGCTCGGTGAAAGGGAAGTAAGACGGGCGAAATCGCGTGCGCGTATCTTTGTCAAAAAGCCGCTGGAGCCATTCGGTGACTGTTCCCTTGAGATGGGCCATCGTGATGCCTTTATCGACACAAAGGCCTTCGAGTTGGTGGAACATCGGCGTATGTGTCATGTCGGGCGTGTCGCGGCGAAATACGCGTCCCGGAGCGAGAATCCGGATCGGAACTCCGCGTCGCTCCATTGCACGTATTTGAACGGTCGAAGTCTGCGACCTTAGTGCAAAGCCTTCAGTCGTGTAAAAAGTGTCCTGCGATTCGCGCGCCGGATGGCCTTCAGGAATGTTCAGCGCGTCGAAATTGTAATAGTCGGTCTCGATCTCGCGGTCGTCCTCGATCGAATAGCCCATCGAAACGAAAATGTCTTCGATGCGTTGACGAACGATCGTGATCGGGTGCAGGTGACCGGTTCGCGGCCTGCGACCCGGAATCGTGACATCGAGCCGTTCGCTTTCGGTCTTGGCTTTCGAAACAAGGTCTTTAAGTTTCGCCTCTGTTTCAGCGATCGTCGAGACGATCTTGTTTTCGACAGTTTGAACAAGTTGTCCGAAATCGGCGCGCTTTTCGGCCGCGACCTTTCCGATCAGCTTTTTTGCCGCTGCGATCGCCGACTTTTTGCCGGTGTGCCGGACCTTAAGCTCGCCTAGAATGCGCAGCAGTTCCTCGGCCTTGGAAGGATCGGCGTCAACAAGCTGCACTTCGCCTAAACTCGCGAGATCGCGTTCAAACTCGTCTCCAGCAGCCTCGACCTGTGTTGTCTCGTCAGACATAAATAGCAAGGATACCGAATGACGAGAATAATTTACAGTTTGTGCGGGCAGTTTCCGCGGCAGGCAGGCGTTTTGCTATCATCAGGTTTTACATCAAATTCAAAAAATCGAATGAAAGCGATTGTTAAAAGCAAAGCCGAGCAGGGCCTTTGGATCGAAGACGTTCCGGAGCCGGAGATGGGCATTAACGACGTGATGATCCGCACCAAAAAGGGCGGGATCTGCGGCACCGACCTCCATATTTACAATTGGGACGCGTGGGCCCAGCAGACGATCAAGATACCAACGACGATCGGTCATGAATTCGTCGGTGAGATCGTCGATGTCGGGTCGAATGTGCTTGATTTTGCAGCCGGCGATATCGTCAGCGTCGAAGGCCATCTTGTCTGCGGCCGATGCCGCAACTGTATGGCGGGGCGACGCGGTTTGTGTGCGAACACCCGCGGTGTCGGCGTGAATACGAACGGCGGATTTGCGGAATTTATCGCTGTTCCGATGACCAATATCTGGAAGCACAAGCCGGATATCGATCTGGAAGTCGCTGCGATGTACGACCCGTTCGGCAACGCCGTCCACACGGCACTTGCCTTTGAAGTGTTCGGCGAGGATGTTCTTATCACGGGAGCCGGCCCGATCGGCATCATGGCGGCCGGCGTCGCTCGTCATGCCGGAGCACGCAATATTGTCATCACCGACATCAATCCGTTCCGGCTCGAGCTTGCCGAGAAAATGGGCCACGCCACAAAAGCGATTGACGTCAGCAAGACGTCGATCAAGGACGTTCAGAAAGAGCTGGGAATGAAAGAGGGGTTTGACGTCGGAATGGAGATGTCGGGCGTGCCGACAGCTTTTAAGGATATGCTTGCCAATATGTTCCACGGCGGCAACATCGCCTTCCTCGGCATCCCGAGCGAACAGTTCGCGATCGACTGGAAAACAGTCATCTTTAACATGATCACCATCAAGGGCATCTACGGCCGCCAAATGTACGAAACGTGGTACCAAATGAGCGTGTTGCTCGAAACCGGCGTCGATATCTCGCCGGTCGTCACGCATCGGTATTCTTACGAGGACTTTGAGCAAGGATTTGAGGCGATCAAGGAAGGGAACTGCGGTAAGGTGATTCTCGATTTTGAAAATATTTAGTTATGTACGGCAAATTCAAAGAACACTTAGAAAGCACGATTGGCGGCATTCGCGATGCAGGACTGTTCAAATCCGAGCGCGTGATCGAAGGGCCGCAGGATGCGCATATTGATGTGAACGGTCGCGAGGTCCTGAATATGTGCGCGAATAACTATCTCGGCTTGAGCGATCATCCCGCGATCGTCGAGGCGGCGCGGAACTCGCTGGACGAATGGGGTTACGGGCTCTCGTCGGTGCGTTTTATTTGCGGCACCCAGGCGATACATAAAGAGCTTGAGCGGAAGATCAGCGAATTTCTAGGCACGGAAGATACGATACTTTACACCAGCTGCTTTGACGCGAATGGCGGACTATTTGAAACGCTACTTGGTGAAGAAGACGCGATCATTTCCGACGAACTAAATCACGCAAGCATTATCGATGGTGTGCGGTTGTGCAAGGCACAGCGGTTTCGTTATAAGAACAGCGACATGGCCGACCTTGAGGCGAAACTGGAGGAGGCGAAGTCCGCACGCTTCAAGATGATCGCCACCGACGGCGTTTTCTCGATGGACGGCTATATTGCGAAGCTTGACGAGATCTGTGACCTCGCCGAAAAACACGATGCCTTGGTGATGGTCGACGATTCGCATGCCGTCGGTTTTATGGGAACGACGGGG